>JACRDF010000036.1 GCA_016212925.1 Desulfomonile tiedjei | reverse complement strand
TATCCACAGGCCCATTGGAGGCAACCAACAACAAAATCAAAACACTGCAAAGACAAGCTTATGGATTCCGTGACCGTGAATTCTTCGTCCTCAAAATCTATGCACTACATCTGACAAAGTACGCACTTGTCGGATGAGCCTTGAGATGGGCCAAGAGCAGACGTGCCCCCTTTCTATTGCGAAAGGTGCGGCCTAACCGATGTCATTGTGCCCATAGCCAACCCCCTTCACGAAGAAGTGGGGGCCATATATCAAAAGAAAATCGCGAACTGGTATCAGAATGGAAATGGCTGGGCTTAGGTTGATGTCCATTCGGGGCCAGATCGCTAGCGGTCCTCTCTCCACACTAACACGAACGCCGCGTGGTGAATTCCGCCCTCTGGGAGTCTGTATCCCACGAGTTTTTTCTGCGAATAGAACCCCACCGTCTGCCATTTAACTGACAGGAAGGGCCAATTTGCTTTCCTCCCGCTGAGCAGTTGTTCCGCAACGGCAAATCCATTTTGGACGCCCTTTTGCTGTAACCACCTGCCCACCTCGTCCGCTTCCTGGAGAGATTTACGCTGTACTTCCTTCATTGCTGTTGCAAAGGCCGCGGGGCCTGTCGCAATACCCCTTATAATCCAATCTCCAGCGCGCTCCGGTGTCGCCCATCTTACGAAATCATATGAAGCGAAGTACACGTTTCTCTCACCACCATGTTTTCTGTAATAAGTTTCCCGTATTTCTTCGTACTCATTACGCAGCTCTTGGTCATACACTTGCTTCGGGACAGGCATGAATTCAAGCAGTGCCATGACATCGCCGTCAAGTATGCGCTGGATCTTTCTCGTGTCCAGTCTCCTCCCGTGACCAAGGTTGATCACCGCGTGTCCTTCTTTCGTGCGCACATTGAACGCGAATTCAAAGTCGTTCGTCCAGTCGTAAGCCACGATCGGTTTACGTTCTCCCCTCATGGGGTCGGTCAGGGTGGGCTCTGGGACCCAAATCGTGCCTGAAACTTGCCTGTGCCTGATCCAACCCTTTCCGCTCAGGATAGCGGACACCGGGTCCAGTTCTAGCACATCCAGTCCCGCATCCCTTTCGTTTCCTTGAGCCAATTGCTCCAGAAACCTAAGAGCCTCTTGTCCGCCCGGAGTATTTCTCAGATCCACATTTCGGACTCTTCGGCCTTCCCCAATTCCAAGCATGGTCACCACACCGATAAGCGTGGCAGCCGAGAGAAACAACACTTTGAGTAATCGCCCGTCTGCGTGCCAGTTCATAGTCGGTCCCCTTTCGCAATTCGTTATGGAAGCATCCGTAAGAGAGATGAAATCGGGGCTGGCAATTTCTCTCGCCGACTCTCATACTTGCTACTACACAAGCTGATGCATCAGACAACGACAGGATTCGCGTTTAGGCCATTGTCCGAAAGCCCTTACTTTTACATAAGTTCTTCCTCCGGCACTCATCATTTAGGTGAGGGGTCACCCATTAAAAGGCCCTCTGTCAGGGGAAACAGGCTTCCCGTGGCAAGGAAAGAATGGTTTCCTTGCTGAGGTACGGTCGTGGTGCGTACAGCTTCTGTCAGCGCCTGCCCTTCACCTTTTGTCGATGCTTCTCTAGGGTCGTGTCCATAGTCTTCCGCACCGCACCAGTCCCGCATCCCAAGTTTCCTTGATTTTTGCCCTGCCGCGCGCTAAATGGGGAAAGAAATCTGTTGCCGGGGTCCATGACTTGGAGACATGTGATGTCCGAGGGAAAAGCTTTCGTCATTGCGGTCGAGGAATATCAAAGACGGGACGTCCCGCGTGTGGACTTTGCTGAAGCTGATGCTCGTGCAGTTGCAGAGAGTCTGAGATTTTTGGGACTGTCAGAGGACAATCTCGTTGTCTTGCTCAGTACTAACGCAACCAAGACCACAATAGAATCCAAGCTAAGAAGCTTCATAAGGACTGTGACAGAAGATGATCAGCTTTTCTTCTTCTATGCCGGTCATGGATTCGCATCCGAAGGTTCCAATTACATAACTTGCCATGACTCCCAACCGGAAGATCTGCCGAGCACCAGTATTTCCTTACAAGATTTGTTCCGGCATTTGCACTCATCACACTGTCGCCGAATCATGCTTTTCCTGGATTCATGCCACAGTGGGGTCCAAATATTTCAGGGAATGCGTCAACTTTTTGTCCGCAGAGTGGATAGTGAACTTCAGGAACTTATTGAAAAGGACCAGTACTGTGTCGCATTTGCGTCTTGTAAGGCAGATGAATCTTCTTATTCCCACCAAGATTTGGGCCATGGGATCTGAACTTACCATTTGGTACGGGCTTTGAGGGGAGAAGCGTCTGCAGCTCTCATACAGAATCGTTTCTTAACAGGTTCATCGTTGCAGGGATTTCTGCTAAATGCCGTCCAGGCTAACGTGAAAAGGATGATTTCCGATTCATGTGTGCAGACTCCGTGTATGTTCGGCAATCTTACACAGGATTTCTTTATAGCAGATTTCGCACAAGGGACAGGGACACCACTTGCGGGCTGGCCCGAAATGACGACTGAGGAATGGAGTGTCTACAGCGCAATCTGGGCAAAGGGTATGGAAGAGCCTTTTACTGAAAGTGATCTGAATCGCCTTAAAGAGGTAGTCCAAGGTTATAATAGAAGGACCAACACCGATTTCACAGAAACCCAGATAGCGCTAGGGGTTTGGCTAAGTGACACTGCGATACGATATCATTTTGAATTGTGTAAATGTGTGCTCATGGCCTTCGATACCAAGCAACCGTTTTTGTCCGAGGACCTAGAAAAGCTCGTGCAACAAGTTCGACAATTGGGCTTCAGAGAATCAAAAATTGAGGCTGATCTGCGAAGAATCGTTTCTTCTGCTTACCAAACTCCTTGGATAAACGAGTTTGGGAGGGCGTATCACCCATTAACGAGAGCGGAAATATTAGACGGAATGAAAAACTCGGAAATGATGAGAGACAATTTTGAAAGATTCTTTTCTCTGATCAAGGAATGGACCGCGTCTGAAGCGAACTACGATCGTGAAAGGAATGCACGGTAGGCGGACAATCCCGATGACACAATTCGTTGAATTGCTCACATCCGGTCCTTCTTGCGTCAGAACGATTACCTTACGCTTCACTTCTTAGGGGTAGGTTTCTGATCTGGAAAAGCAGGAAACTCCAGAGAACTACCCAGATCAATCGTATCAAGATACGCGGAGTATTCTTTGGCAGACATTAATTTTTCCATTCGCTCTCTATGAATTTCTATCTCAGCCTTGACGAGCTTGTATTCTTCATAAAGAACGTCCATAAGACTCCTCAGCTCTTTTTTCCGTCTTAAGGCTTGTTCCAGCGCTTTCAACGAATTTTCCAAATCTCCCATGAACCGCGACCTCCTGCGGCAACATGGGGCCCGTTTTTAGGGGCCACCCATGGTCCGGTAAGCTGGGGGATGAAGGTGTTCCGGTAACAAGTCGCTTTTTGCCTGGATACAGCATTCCGAATAATATGTCAAAAAAGGGGAGGGCAAGCCTACTCTTGGCTCCTTTTTTTGGGGCTCGTGACAACTCCTCAGATCTCAACCTGGGCCAAGGGCAGACCTGATTCCCTCCGATTTCCCTGGCTAGCCTATGTAAATCGTTGAAAGTCTGAGCTGACCGGATAAGAACGGGCCTTCATGCACGGCACGGCTCTACGATGACTTCCTCTCGAACTTGAAACGTAGGAAGAGAAGGACCAGTACTGCAATGGGAACACCCAAATCGCCTATCCAAAGAACCGGACCGGCATTGTAGATTGCCACGTTCCCGTGTTGAACAATGTCCCTGAGATGACCGAAAGCACACCCCAAAAGAAAGACCGCACTTCCGATGCCGGTTGCCGTCCAAAATCCTCGTCTTAACCAAATACAAAGCACCCCGCAAACTCCCCAGCTCAGGTCCGCGAGCCCCACCTCAAACTGAAAGGGGCTTCCAGGCGGCCAACCTATTTTGCGAGCTATCTCATCGGCCATAAAGGTGTGCCCGTACCAAGCCAACAGACCGCCCAGACCGATGTTTATTACGAGCAGGTACAAAAGGAGGAGTTCAACGACTCTGGATTTTGTGCGAGGCTGTTTGCCAAACGCGAGGTGAAGAGCAAAACCGAGAAGGGAAGCCGACAAGAAAATTACCGACAGCATCGTTCACCTCCCGTGATTCTCCGTATCGATCACTCCTGCTCAATTAGCACGTGATGGACAACGCGTAAATCCAAATCTGCTCTTGCGTCGTGTGGGCGCTTTGGGAATGATCACGATGCGTCACCGTCCGGGCCGTTCCAGGTCGATGAGGCGCTTCTTGGTATCCAGGCCGCCGCCGAATCCGGTGAGCGAGCCGTCGCTGCCGATGCACCGATGGCACGGCACAATGATAGGGATGGGGTTCTTTCCAATGGCTCCGCCTACGGCTCTGACGGCTTTCGGGTTGCCGATGGCTTGGGCGATGTCTTTATAGCTGACCAGTTCTCCGTACGGGATGGTGAGCAGTGCCTGCCATACTTTGAGCTGAAAAGTGGTCCCCACAGGCGCCAGCGCAAGATTGAATCGTTTGAGTTCCCCCTTGAAATAGGCGCGCAATTGGGCTTTGACCGGTGCGAAGAACTGAGGCCGCTTCAGCCAATCGTCCTGGATGGTGGACGGGTTTTTCTCCTTGGGAAAAACGATGTGCCGCAGCCCTTGTTCGTCTCCCACAAGGGTCAGGGTTCCAATCAAACCTGTATCAAAATAATCGTAGAACATGATGTTCTCTCCTTTAGAAGGGGTTCAAAAAACTCGTGGCGGGAACGAGACATCGGATTCGCTTACAGCACACCATTGTCGGCTCTGGCGACAATGGTGCAAAATCATGAGAGTCCCGCGCAGAACGCGGGATTGGGGACCGTCCAGGGAACGTCATTCCTGCGTACGCCAGGAATCGTAGGGCCGGCGGTCCTGCCGGCCAAAATGTGCACCGGCACGGAGGCCGGCGCCTACAAGGTCCCGGCTTTCGCCGGGACGACGGATGCAAGAACGTCCTCCCCGGAAACTCTTCCGGAAAATCCCGGGTTTTGAAGCCATTTTTAGCTGTGCCAGAGGTACATGGCTGCGTAAGCACGCCATGGGCGCCACGCTTCGGCTCTTTCCCGGATTTGTTTCGGAGTAGGCCGTTTATTGCCTTGCTGCAATGCTTTGATAATGCCTAAATCAGCGGCTGGGAACGCGTCGGGTTCACCCATTGCCCGCATGGCAACGTAGTGGGCGGTCCATTCGCCGACACCGGGAATCCGAGTCAATTGTTCGATGAAATCTGCAAGGGACCCGTGCACCACAAAGGAAAGCCTTCCTCGATCCACTTCTCCCGCCAACGTTCGAACCGTCCGAGCCCGCGTTTCGGGCATGCCGACCATTCCCAGGTCACAAGCGTTCAACTCATGCGCGGTTGGGAAGAAGTGAGTGAGTTTCGGATGGTTCACGGATTCAAAAAGCGGGCCGGCCTTTGCCGCGATCCGTCCAAGGACGGTGCGGGCTCCCTTGACTGAAATCTGTTGGCCCACCACCGCGCGTATGGCAGCTTCAAATGGGTCCCACGCGCCGGGAAGCCTGATGCCGGGCTGTTTGCGCACCAACCTTGCCAGCTCGCGGTCCGCGGTCAAGACATCATGAATGGCCGTAATATTGGCATCCAGGTCAAACATGCGGCGCACCCTCTCAACAATGGGCATCAGGTCGCGGCTGTCCGATAAGGCCACTGTAAGAAGCAACGCGTTATCTCTCGGTTGGTTAGCCGCGGAAATCACACCGGTGGTCTCGTTAATCCGTATGGTGCGATGATAGACACCCTGTGCCACGAACTCCACGCCTGGTATGGCCCGCATCTCGAAAAACCCGAGCATGCTCTGCCAATGAAACGGCGGGCGGTACGACAAGGTCAACTGGCATTGGAACAGCGTGCTCTCGGTAGTCTTGTTGCCATGGCTCCGCCTGCGAAGCGCGGACGGGGTTGTGCCATAGATCTTACTAAACGCGGCATTGAAGCGACGGATGCTGCCGAACCCCGATGCAAAAGCTATTTGGGTAACGGGCAGCTCTGTTTCGCTCAGCAGCTTTTTGGCAAACAGGGTTTTTTGAGTTGTTGCCAGGCTTTTTGGCGAAGCGCCGATATGGGTTTGAAACAATCGGCGCAGGTGACGGCTGCCCACGCCAAGCTTCCAGGCAAGGTCCTCCAGGCTTCCTTCATTCAACGCACCCTGACGGATCAGCATAATGGCCCGGGAAACCGTCGCGGATGTACCGTTCCAGGCCGGACTGCCCGGTGCTGCTTCGGGCCGGCATCGGAGACAAGGACGCAAACCGGCTTCAGCCGCTGCAGCCGCGGAAGGAAAGTACACAATGTTCTCCGGCTTGGGCGAACGAGCCGGGCATATGGGGCGGCAATAAATACCGGTGCTCAAAACACCTATGAAAAACAGGCCGTCGAACCGTGGGTCCCTTGCCAACCGTGCCCTATCGCAAATCTTCGTATCAAGTGTCATGTTTATCACCTGTAATCCTATGTTGATGACATTTCGCTATTGAAGCAAGACGTTTTCGGACATGGTTGTAAGAGGTCGCTGCAGGATCCCGAGGGCAGCGGCATTTTTTTCTTGACAGATTAGTTCGGATGCGGAATACTTTTAACCGGTATATATGTCTACGTGATATTGGGTAACGTCTTATCCCCATGGAAGGAAATTCAACCCCGCTGAGGAGTAACAAGTGATCGATCCTGTAAACTGTCCGTACTACCTTATTTCCAGAGTGACGCTCGTAGCGACGTCGGCGCTCAAGAAAGGGCTGACCTTCGCGGGTGTCGCGGAGGTCAAGCCCGCGTACCTGGGTGCTTTGCTCGCTCTGTGGCAGGAAGACGGACTCAAGGTAGTTGAACTGGGGAGACGTTCCGGACTGGAAACGTCCACCATGACAGGACTCATTGACCGTATGGAGCGCGACGGCCTCGTGGAACGCCGTGATGATGCGAGCGACAGGCGTGTTCAGCGCATAAACCTCACTGAGAAGGGAAGGGAGGCGATGAATCCTGCGCTCACGGTAGTGGATAAAGTCCTGGCCACCGTTTTCGAGGGAATTTCAGCAGAGGACCTATCGAAGACCACAGACGTGTTGAAGCGAGTGCTCGCCAATGCACACGAAGGAAATTCGTGATGTCGCAAGAGACGATCCGTTGGATGGGCCATGCGTGCTCGTACACGCCTTTGGCCCTCATTCACGCAGCAGGCTTCACTCCTTACCGAGTGTTGCCGATCGGAGATTCACCCGATCGGGCGGGACAACTCCTTCACGACAACCTTTGTCCGCATGTCAAACGAATTCTCGACCGGGCCATGGATAGTGATCTGCCGGCTCTTGAGGGAATGGTGTTCATGAATTGTTGTGACGCCATGCGGCGCCTGTCCGACGCGTGGCGGGTCGCAAGGCCGGAACATAGGGTGGAGCTCGTTGATTTACCCGTAGCGGCCGAAGAGAGCGCGGTTTCATTCTTTGCCGGTGAATTAATAAGACTTTCCGGGACCCTTGCCGAATGGAGCGGGAAGTCATTCAATCAAACCGATGTTTCAGCGAGCGTGGACAAGTTCAACGAAATTGCCATATTGCTCGAAAACATCGGCAAGCGGGCCCGTGAGCGTACCCTGGACGGGGGTGGTCCTCGCTTGCAAGACCTCTTCAACGGAGCGGCCACCGAGCCCGTTGACCGAACAGTGGACCTACTCAACAGCGTGACGGCAGAGCCGGAGTTGCCGGGGGCTGAGCCCGATGGAGTTCCCGTCTACCTTTTCGGCAATGTCTTACCCGACCCGGAAGCCTTTGCGCTTTTTCGATCGTGTGGAGTTCACATAGCCGACGACAGCGTTTGCACGGGTCAACGAGCATTTAGCCCCATCCACGGGGCCGATTCCGATCAGGTATTCTTGCGGCTGGCCCGTGGATTGCTCGAACACCCGCGGTGCGCTCGAACCTTCGATCCCTCACGTCCGGGTAAGATAGCTGAGGATGTCCTGGCCGAGGCACGAGCCTGCCACGCGAAGGGCGTTATTGCTTACACTATAAAATTCTGCGATCCGTACATGAGCCGTCTTCCCGCAATTCGCAATGTCTTGCGTGAAGCAGGCCTGCCCTTGCTGCTCTTGGAGGGTGACTGCACCATGCGCTCGATGGGTCAACAGAAAACCAGGATCGAAGCTTTTGCGGAAATGCTGAGGTAACAAACCATGATGCTTCAATACTTTGAGAGGCTCGCGTCACGCCTCGACGGCAAGATAAAGATGGACCCGGACAAGCCCAATGCCAGGAGGAAATTCGCGCTCGAGATAGCGAAGCTTGGGACTCGTCTCTATTCCGGGGAGCACCGAGTTGCGTGGTGTGGGGTGCCTGCGCCCTTTGACATGCTCTCTGCCATGAATATCACGTCATGCTTCGTGGAGTTCGTCGGCGCGATGCTTGCCTCCACCGGGACTGTGGCGACGTTTATGGAGGAGTCGGAACACGGGGGCTTCGGAGCCGACACGTGCGGATATCACCGAGCCGTTATCGGCGCGGCGATGAAAGGACTCATGCCGGTTCCGGATGTGATGGTTGCGACCACCAGCCCGTGTACGGGAGGACTGGCCGCGATGGAAAATCTTGCCCGCATGTTCGACAAGGAAATGTTTGTGCTCGACGTTCCTCATTCCGACACGCCCGCAAGCGTCCAGTACCTCGCGAATCAATACAAGGATATGTTCCGGTTTATTAGTTCCCGCACCGGTGAAACCCTCGACGAAGATAAGCTGCGGGAAGCCATAGTGAAATCAAACCGCGCGCGGGAGTTAATGGTCGAGGTTTTCCGGTTGGCCCAGAATGTCCCATCCCCGGCCAACGGACAAAGCCTTGCCAATTTCGGGATTGTCATGGCCCTGTTCCTGGGGACGGACGCTGCAATCGAGATAGCGCAGGCCTACAAGGACGAATTCGAAGAAATGATACAAAACGGAGAAAGCGGCGTGCCCGAAGAGCAGGTGCGCCTCCTGTGGCTCCAGAACCGCATCCAGTTCAAGAATCCGCTGATCAGGATGCTGGAGCAAGAGTATAAAGCTGCCGTGGTGATCGATGAGTTGAATGACATCACATGGGACCCTATAGATCCGGCAGATCCCTTTACAGGCATTGCCAAACGAACCATAACCATTCCGTTTAACGGTGAAGTCAATCGCAGGTTGAATCACGTTCGGCATTTGGCAACCGTGTATAAAGTCGACGGAACTGTAAATCCCTGCCACTGGGGATGCCGTCAGGGCACCGGAGCCAGGGGACTCCTCCAGGCGGGCCTAAAGGAATTGGGAATTCCCGTGGTGAATCTGGAAGTTGACTGCGTGGACACGAGGAACTTCGCTGAAGGACAGCTTAAGACGAGGCTCGAAGCATTCATGGAGATGCTCCGGACAAAGCCGTCACCGCAAAGAGCTTAGGCAGGGAGGCGTCAATGTACTATCTGGGAGTAGATTTAGGTAGCCTATCCTGCGATGCGGTCCTCCTGGACAACAACGGAGGGATTTTGGCCTCATCAGTGGTCCCGACCGGAGCACGAAATCGAGAAGCCATAGCCAGGGCGACCGACGATGTGTTGAAGGCTGCGGGCATAACGGAAGATCAGATCAGAGCCACGGTTTCCACCGGCTATGGTCGGGATAGAGTGGAAAAGCGTCTGGCCGCGGTCACCGAGATCACATGCCACGCGCGGGGAATAAAGACGCTTTTTGGAGGCACCCAAGTCCTGATAGACATCGGCGGGCAGGACAGCAAAGCGGTTCGACTGGACCGCGACGGACAGGTGGCCGACTTTGCCATGAACGACAAATGCGCTGCTGGCACGGGTAGGTTTCTGGAGGCAATGGCGCGAGCCCTTCAAGTTGACATAGAGGAATTGAGCGATCTGGACATCGGAGCTTCCGGCGATGTGACCTTGAGCAGCATGTGCACCGTCTTTGCCGAGAGCGAAGTCGTGTCGCTCATTGCCGACGGTATTGCAGTAAACGAGATAGTCAGCGGACTCAATCGCGCAATCGCGTCGAGAATCGTGGCTCTTGTTCGGAGGATCGCGCCGGCATCG
Source organism: Desulfomonile tiedjei (assembly GCA_016212925.1). Lineage (NCBI taxonomy): Bacteria > Pseudomonadati > Thermodesulfobacteriota > Desulfomonilia > Desulfomonilales > Desulfomonilaceae > Desulfomonile > Desulfomonile tiedjei. The sequence continues at coordinate 16,425 of JACRDF010000036.1, read as the reverse complement.
GACGGCCTCTCTATTGCCATGTCCGGCGGGGTCGCTCACAACCACGGGGTGGTGAGAGCGCTCAGCCAGGCTTTCGGGACAAAGATCTCGGTGCCGCCCAAGCCCGATACGGTAGGAGCACTGGGAGCCGCGCTCATCGCAAGAGAGAAGGGTAACCAGGCGTAGTGGGAGAGTAGGGGGTATATCACGGGATCGTCTCTTGAATTGGGACCGCATTGTTTGCGTCCCACGGCTCTTTTCGAACCTGCCCCTCCCTCGCCACATCCAACGTGATGCAAATGTACATTGCAAAAATGTGATCTTTGGTTCCCAGGCTCCGCCTGGGAACCCATGCCTTCCGGGTTCCGCCCGGAATCCCGTGTCATTATGACCCGGTTCCCAAGGCCGTGATTCCTCCCTGCAATCTTCCACATTCTATCGTGCATCCCTTGAAGGTTGACAAAAGAGCAGTCTCCGGAGCACACTAGCCCCGCATGGTGGGAATGGGGGTGACCATGCTTGTCGGCAGAGGTACACGTGACAAACATGAGTCCGGTGTTCCAGTCTGCGCAATGCTGACGGCGGTGTTCGTGATTGTGCAGGCTTCGACGGCTCCGGCTCAGCTTTTTCAGCCACAATTTTCAAGGGGGGATTACCCGGCGCTTGCAACCTTGCTGGTGCCACACAATGACGCGTGGTCTGCACGGGCCTCCAGTTCGCTGTTTCCTCCACTCCACGAAATCAAGTCCATCAAGAACCAGGCGGCAAAGTCTGCCGTTCCGACGGAGCCAATCCGCAACCCTCTGTTGCCCACAAACGCCAATCTGGAGACGGTGTACCTGCATACGTTCGACCAGACCAGGAATTACGGACGGTGGACTGTTGACTATGTCATTCCACTGCGCACCGGAAAGAACGGAATGCGATTCATGGAGATTCACGGGGAATTCGAAAAACCGTATTTTAGCTACTCCGGTCAACTCGCTGACCGCGCGGACCTGTCGCTCGGCCTGGGCCAAAGGCTGTTCAACCAAAAGAACTTCTTAGTCGGAGCCAATGCTTTCTTGGACGCGTCCCAGGTCCGGGATCAATGGTATTGGTCCGGCGGGCTGGGGCTTGAAGCGGCCCTAAGACTGTTCCCGAATGGTTCCGGCCAATTTCCATATCCGTTTGAAGTGCTGGATGTATCCTTCAACGTGTACAAAGGCGGCGGGCTGGACCTGGAAGCCGGTTTTTCCATGCCGTTGGGCGACTATGTGGATCTTCGATTCAACGCAGCCAAATACCGGTTTTACGATGGGGAGTATCTCCTGGGTTGGCGAGGAGGAGCTGATCTAAAGGCCTCCGGTGGACTTTTCGTCCTGAAATACGAGTACGGGCAGGACCGGATCAACAGTTCGTACCACACCGTTGGGGCTTTTGTCTCCGTGCCCCTTGAACTGGAGAATCTGCTTCAGGGCAAGTGGCCTTTCAAGATTCCGGATAGCTTTCTGAAGCGTAGACCTGACTTTCAGAGGCTCGCGGCCTCGCGGGTGACAAGAAGCTGGCGTCATCCTCAAACCGTGGTGGAAGCCCGCCCGTCACTGGGGTTCTGGGAGGCGCCCGGAGCCGTACGGTGGGATGTAGGACAGGACTTCAGTCCGACTGAGTGTTATTGGCAGGGCACTGACAAGACTGAGAAAAACCCCGGTAACTATCTGTTGATCGGAGGCCATTCATTGGGCGATTACGTGTACGTGGTAGTCATAGGAGCTGTGGAATATGCCTACAGATGGATGTTTGGTCCCTACAAGAGCCTGCCTCCGGAAAAGACCGACCGCCTGGATTCACTCGCCGGCATCAAATGATGCCCAGTCCGGTTCAGACGCTTGTTCCACCTATCATGGCAGAGTAATATAGCAATTGCCACAATTATAGCATTTGCCAAAATTCTCGTCCGATTTGGGTGTACTGTAATTGCGAGGAGCGAAGCGACGAAGTAATCTAATTTTCGGTGGGACGGGCATATTGCCCGTCATTCCAACAGACAGGCGAGACGCCTGTCCCACCAATGGCGGTTGCTTGGGGCTCGCTCCCATGCAACGACACTTTCCACAATTGGCAGCTTCTGGATGCCGTTCCTTGTTCAAAAGGACATTTATTTTGGCAATCGGTATAATGTCCGATTGCCCTTGAAGAAGCCTACCGCGTCTGGCCGCATGGTGCCATTCCTGAGGGGTCACATTGCAGCGGGTGCCACTGCTGGCTTGTCCAGCAGTGCGATTTCATATCCCGCGAAGACTTTTGTGAATCACTATATGCCAACCACTGCCTCTCAGAACGGCTTGATGTTCTGGTTCACACGGAAGAAGTTGGCAGGGTCGTACTTCTTCTTGATGGCCGCCAGCCGCTCGTAGTTGTCGCCGTACGTAGCCTTGATGCGATCTTCGCCCTCTTCCATCATGAAATTGACGTACGCTCCGCCCAGCGTGTAGGGATGCAAGGCCTCCCAGTATCCCCTTGCCCACGTCCTGAGGGCTGCCGCGTTGGCGGGGTCCGCATCGATCCCCGAGATTACCATGGACCACGTCGCGTCCCGATAGCCCCAAGCCGTCTCATTTGGCCCCACGCGATGGACCGCCCCGTCTATCGGATAGAGATGCATCAACGACAGCTGGCTCGGCGCCTTGGCCGCGTGCTCGAGATGCGCATCAACTGCCTTGTCGGGGAGGTCCTTGACGAATTCGCCTTTCCAGTACCACTGGAGGCCGGGCGGGAGCAGCGGATCGAACAGGCTCTGCAAAGCCGGGAAGGGCATGAACCCCGCCCAGTCGAGGATTGGCCGCGGAAGTTCTTGGCGAATCGGCTTGATCGCGTCTTCCGCCTTCTCCGGCGGCCCGCTGTAGCAGGAGATCAAGGCGCAGATCTTCTTTCCCCAAATCTCCTCGGGGAACGGGTGGGTCGATGGGACCGTTTTCAGACCAAGGAACGAAGCAAGCTCCACAGGCGCCTGGGGCAGGAATTCCCTGTACCACTGCATGATCCGACGTGCGTCCTTGACCTCCCAAAAGATCGGTCCGCCGTAGACCTCGCTGACAGGATGAGCTTGATAAACGAAGCTCGTGACAACGCCATAATTTCCTCCACCGCCGCGCAAGGCCCAGAAGAGATCCGCATGGTGCGACGCATCAGCGGTAACAAAGCTCCCGTCGGCCAACACAACGTCCGCCTCGATCAGGTTGTCAATTGTCAGACCGTACTTTCGCGTGAGATAGCCGTGGCCGCCACCCAGCGTGAGGCCGGCAATGCCGGTCGTCGAGACAATCCCCGCGGGCACGGCCAACCCAAATGCATGACCCGCGTGATCCAAGTCACCCTGTGTGCAACCGGGTCCCGCTCGCATGGTGCGGTTTGCCGGATCGACCCTCACGCCTTTCATTAGGGAAAGATCAATGACGAGCCCGTCATTGCAACTCCCAAGACCTGGCCCGTTGTGGCCGCCGCCACGTATGGCGACGAGAAGATCGTTCTCTCGACCGAATCGCACTGCGGAGATCACATCGGCTACATCGGCACAGCGAGCTATCATAAGCGGCCGCTTGTCGATCATGCCATTGTACAGCTTGCGGGCCTCGTCGTAGCCTGGGTCTTCTCGTCGGATCAGGCCACCGCGCAGGCTCGCCTTGAATTTTTCAACAGTCGTATCATTCAGCATATTGGCCTCCTTTCAGGCAATTGCGTTTAACAAGGATATGAGACCAAATCATGTCGGTTTACCTTTTTTGCCTGAGTCTTCCTTAATCGGCTGGACCTTATCCCCTTCAGAGAGGCCTCCACCGCCACCGAGAATTACGCGCTCTCCGTCCTTTAGCCCCGCGGAGACTTTCACCAACTTGCCATCACTGTCGGACAAGGTAACTTCGCGGAATGTAACTTTGTTTTCATCATCGGGAATTGCCACAAAGGTCTTGTCACTTCGCATTACCAAGGCCTCAACGGGAATCTCAACATAGGGAGGGGTCCGGACAGTCAAAGAGACCTTTACAAAACTTCCCGCCAATATCTTCCCCTCGCGATTGTCCACTTCAAGTTCGACCAAGAGTGTACGGGTCTTTACATCCAGTTCGCCGCTTGTCCTGCTCACGGTGGCAGGCAGTTTCGTCCCCGATCCTGAAGGGTCTGTCACTTCAGCCCGATCTCCCACTTGAACCAGGCTCGCAGTCCTTTGGTCCGGATAAACATAGACTCGCAGCCTGTCGGTTTGAGAGACCGATAACACTCCCTGAGCGGTAGTTTGAGCAGTCACGGCAGCTTGCAACAGCGCTCCGGGGTCCACGAAGCGAGCAGTGACGGTGCCGACGAACGGCGCGCGAACAACCAGGTATTCCAGTTGGGCTTTCAGAGCTGCTGCGTTCTCTTCCGCGACTTTGGCCGTGGTTTCAATGTTGTCCGCCATTTGCTCCGACACAGAGCCGCTCTTGAGCAGCGCCCTGTAGCGTTCCGCATCGAGACGTTTGTTCTTTGCATCTGCCACCGCAGCAAGGTACTGACGATCAAGCTCAGGGGATTCGATGATGGCCAGAACCTGATCAGCCTCCACCTTATCGCCCTTGTCCACCTTAATATCCTTCAGGTAGCCACTGACCTTCGCGTAAAGGGTCACTGCCGCGTAAGCGCGCGCTTCACCCGCCAGAGAAACGGTACGTTCCGGGTTTCCGGGTTTCGCAGCAACAACGCGAACGCGCTTACCCGCGGCCAGAGCGGCTTCCCTGGCCCGAGCCTCACTGCGCACATTGGACTCTTGGACCCAAACCAGGACAATCAAGAGCAGCAGGCCCAACACTATGGCTGCGACCCCACCCGCGAAAAAATAATTGACGCCTCTGCGCTCGGTATTGGAATCCGCTCTATTCATTGGACCCCGGTATGAACTTTTCTCCCCGCTCTTCCGCTCGGAATCGCGCTTCCAGCAGATGCTTGGTCGGGAATTTCTTGCGCAACATTGAGTAAATCACAGGTACCCCAAAGAGTGTGACCACGGTTGCCAATATCAGACCGCCTATCACGGCTCGTCCCAGCGGCGCGTTCTGCTCCCCTGCTTCACCCAGGGCCAACGCCATAGGCAGCATGCCAAGGATCATAGCAAGGGCAGTCATCAGGACGGGCCGCAACCGGGTCTTAGCGGCTCCTATCGCGGCTTCGGCAGGCGAAGCCTTTGGGTTTTCGACCCGGTAATCGTTCGCAAAGCTGACCAGAAGAATCGAATTTGACGTGGCGATTCCTATTGCCATGATCGAGCCCATCAATGATTCCACGTTGATAGTTGTGCCGGTAAGAGCGAGCATCCATAGAATTCCAGCCAGGGCCCCGGGGATTGCCATCATAATAATAAACGGGTCCAGCCAAGACTGAAACAGCACTACCATCAGAAAGTAGACAAGCACAACGGCCAGGATCAGGCCCAGGCCCAGGCTTCGAAAGGAATGGTACATAACTTCATTTTGCCCGCGGACCGTAATGTGCATCCCAGGCGGAAGGGTTCCCAACTCCTTGATTCTTTTCTCGATATCTCGTGTCACGGACCCCAGATCTCTGCCCTCGACAGTCGCGTCTACATTTAGCACTCTCTGTACCGTGTAGTGGGATATGTTTTCCGGGCTTATCCGATGGTAAATCGTTCCCACATTGGCCAACGTTTGGGCCTGTAGCTCAGGCACCTCGGTCGGAGCGGGAATGCGGGGGGACTGAAGCAACGCAGCAGCCGACGGCGGTGTCAAAGGAATCGTTTGCAGGCTTTCAATTGACTTGACCTGCTGGATGGGCACTTGGACCGCGACCGTATAGTTAACATTGTTTTCCGGGTTAAGATAAAAACTGGGGGCAACCAGGGCGCTCGAAGACAGGGAAATAAGCACGCTGTTGGCTACGTCTCGCTGGCTCATGCCGAGCTTGGCCGCTCGCACTCTATCCACGTCGACTTGCAGCGAGGGGTAGTCCAGCACCTGATTGATGTGGACGTCGGCCAAACCCGGAATTGCCATCATTGCATCCCTAAGTTTAAGCGCAATGGGGTACGATTTGCTGAAATCCGGGTATTCGATCTGCACATCGACCGGCGAAATAAGGCCGAAATTCAAGATCCGAGTAACGATATCAGCAGGCTGAAAATAGAAGCTCGAACCAGGAAATTCGTGATTTAGTGCGTCTCGAAGTTTCTGTCTATACATTGCTGACGGGCGGTGGCCCTTTTTCAACGCAATTAGAATATCCGCATCCATCCCGCCGATATTGTCGGTTTGCACAAAAGCCAGGTTATAGAATATGGGTATGCCTATCATGACGTTAATTGTCTCAATTTCTTCACCCGGAATCAGTTCGCGAATCCGTTCCTCGATCTGAGCCACCATCTTTTCCGTTTCCTCGATACGTGTGCCGGGAGGAGCGCGGAAATGAAGTTTCATCAAGCCGGCATCCACGGACGGAAAAAAGTCCATCCCCACCACGAAAACCAGTCCCATGCTTATAATGACCATGATTCCGCCCGCGACAAGAGTGAAGATGCGGTGCGTCAGTGCGGTATTCAGTAATCGGCCGTACGAAGAGCGGAAGCTTTCAAAGGCGACGTCTCGCCGTCGATTCAGGCTCTGAAAGCATCGTGAAAGGCCGCTCTGTTGCGTACCGTCCGCCGCCGCGCCTGGCGGCTTTTCGGGGCTGTCTTCTCCCATGAGCATTCTTGCTATGGTAGGCACGAGAGTTCGAGACAGGAGATAAGATGCCAGCATGGCGATGACAACGGCTAACGCCAACGGCGTGAAAAGGAATTTGGCCGGCCCATAAAGCAGAACAACAGGGAAAAATACCACGCAAATAGAAAGCGTGGCCACAATGGCCGGGACCGCCACCTGCCTAGCGCCGTCCAAGATCGCCACTGTCAATGGTTTTCCCATGCCTCGATTGCGATGGATGTTCTCCACTTCTACCGTGGCGTCATCCACCAGCATCCCGACAGCTAAGGCCAAGCCTCCAAGGGTCATCAGATTGATGGTGTGTCCGGTCAGGTTTAGGCCTACAATCGAGGTGAAGATAGCCAGCGGGATGGAAATGACGACAATCACCATACTACGAAGGCTTCCGAGAAAGACCAAAATCATAAGTGATACCAGTATGGAAGCCAGAACCGCCTCCTGAACGACCGCCTCAATGGCCGACCGGACAAAGACGGATTGATCGAAGGCAATCTTGAGTTCCATGCCTTCCGGCGCGGTTTCCTTTATTATCGGCAACTGGTCTCGAGTGGCTTCAACCACCGCAATGGTGGAGGCGTCCGAGTGTTTGAGAATGGCCAAATAGGTGGCCCGCTTCCCATTGATTCGGACTATGTTGTTCTGCACCGCAAAGCTGTCGGACACGCGAGCCACGTCGCCCAAATAGACAGGCGCGTTGTCAACGACCTTCAACGGGATTTCGTTAAATTGATCGACCAGGCGAGGACTCGAATTCAGCAGAATGTTGTAATCAATTTTCCCTATACGGGCTGTTCCGGCCGGTATGATCACGTTCGAGGATTGCAGAGCGGTGACCACGTCACCGGGCGAGAGGCCCCTGGCTGCCAGCGCATCAGGGTCGATGTCCACCATTATTTGCCTATTTTTGCCGCCGAACGGAGCGGGGGTGGACAGACCGGGGACAGTGAACAGCCGGACCCGAATAAAGTTGAGCCCGTAGTCGAACAGTTGTTGTTCCGGGAGTGTCTCGCTGGATACGGTCAACTGAGCCACAGGCACATTGGACGCGTCGAATTGTATGACTACAGGCGGCTGGATTCCGGGCGGCGCGATCCTCAGTATCGTGTTGGAAACCGCCGTAATTTGGGCAATTGCAGCGCCGATATCCGTGCTGGGCTGAAAATAAACCTTGATCATCCCGATACTGGGAATGGATTGCGATTCTATCTTTTCGATGCCGTTTACCGTGGTGGAATAGGCTCGTTCACTAATAATTACGACACGCCGTTCCATGTCCTCCGGGGAAAGACCCGGATAGTTCCACACAACAATTACCACCGGGATATTGATGGCCGGAAAGATGTCCACGACCATCCGGCTCAATGAAAGAAGTCCGAGAACCAGAATGAGCAGCGACATTACCGCTACCGTGTATGGACGCCTTAAGGCAAGTCTGACTATCCACATTTCAGTGACTCAATTGGTTGGGGCAGTGCGCTCATGGCGCATGTTTGCCGGAATGACGGAAAACCTGCCGCATCAGGTGCCCCCGCGCAACTGACCGGCCAAGGTTGACAAGAAGTTTGCCGTCAGCTACTGAAGTTCAGTCATTGGGCTCGATGTCAGTCTCGGACAATTTCGGCAATTGAAAACCAATTACTCGCATCGGAGTACCAGCCGGACACTTGCAGTCCCGCTTGGTTCATGATTTCTTCCACAGCTTCCCGTCTGAACTTCCGGCAGATCTCTGTTTGAATTGTCTCACCTTTTTCAATTGTCACAGAAAACCTGATGGCTCCAAAAACCACTCTGACGCGGCGATTTGCTCTGAGATGCATCTCCACACGCTCTTTGCTTTCATTGAAAAAGGCAACGTGGTCGAAATCCGAGGGATTGAGATTTCCCAACAGGTGCTTGTTCAGAACCAGCAATATGTTCTTGTTGAACGCTTCAGTGACTCTCTGCGAATCATTGTACGCCGCCTCCAGAACCTGCACGGACTTCACCATGTCCAGTCCGAGAAGGAACCGGTCCCCGCTCCCGAGGCAATCCCGTATCGAAGACAAGAACTTGCCGGCATCGTCCTCATCCAGGTTTCCGATCGTACTTCCGAATAGCAGAACGAGTTTCATTCGATCGAAGGGCATTCTGTGAAGGTCCGTTGTGAAATCGGCAACAAGAGGCTCGACGGTTAGTTCCGGATAAAGCCGTGCTAGGTCACTGGACGCCGAGACAATCGCGGGCTCACTCACATCCACGGGGACGTAACGGATGCCGGAACGTGCGGAGGGGGTCATTGCGTCCAGCAGCATCCGAACCTTCCAGTTTGCACCGGAACCCAACTCCACCAGATCACCGTTTTCAAAATTCCTGGTGAACGCACCCGCAAACTTCTTCAACAAAAGCAATTCCTTGCGCGTCAAATAATACTCCGGCAAATGACAGATACGCTCAAACAGGCTCGATCCTCTGGCATCGTAAAAATATTTGCTCGGAAGGCATTTCTGATCCGAGGTTAGTCCTAGCGCCACGTCCATGGCCATTTGTACGTTTAGCTTGTCGCTAAGGTAATTCCGAACTTCCAATTGTGTCTCTTGGGCCGCTGCGGCTGTATGCATTTGAATGCTCCCCATATTTTTTGGTCCATAATTATTGCCAAAATAAACTTTCGGAAAACAAGGCAAGGTCAAGGGTGTTGGCAACCCTTATATGTCCGACAGACGAAACACCGCACAATTACAGCCCCGACAATGCCGGGTTCCTAAAGAATTTGTCAGCGTTACATTCGAATTATGGCGACCTAACGGCACGGCACAAATCGGATTCCCGAAGACACTTCCTTGAGCATTCGATCCATCAATTCCAATGTCCGATCTATTTCCTCCACCGTGTTTTCTCTACCCAGGGAAAATCGCAAAGCGCAATGAGCCTCGGCATCGGACAATCCCATCGCGATCAAAGCGTGGGAGGGTTCCGGCGAACCGGCTCTACATGCGGAACCGGACGACAACGCGACGCCTTTCTGGTCCAGAGCGAGGACCACGGATTCTCCGCGGAGACCCGGCAGAGTCAGGTTGAGCGTATTGGGCAGGCGCTCATCCACGGGACCATTCAACTTGCAGTCCGGGACAAGGCTCCTGATGCCGCTTTCCAGTCTGTCTCGTATTTCACGCACCTGTCGCATTTCAGGCAAGCGTTGGGCAGCCAACTCCGCGGCTTTTCCCAGTCCGACTACGCCCGGAACATTCTCGGTGCCTGCACGAAGGTTGTTTTCCTGCTTGCCACCATGAACCAGCGGATCCAGAGCCACCCCTTTTCTGGTATACAATGCTCCCACGCCTTTGGGACCATGAATCTTGTGCGCAGACAGAGTAAGCAAGTCCACGCCGAGTTCGTCCACATCTATGGGGACCTTTCCCACGGCCTGCACAGCGTCGGTGTGGAAGAGCACGCCCTTGGAATGTGCGATATCGGCCAGTTCCGGAATAGGCTGGATCGCGCCGGTTTCGTTGTTCGCCATCATGATACTGGTCAATATGGTTTCCGGGGTAATTGCAGCTTTCAGGTCCGACGGATTGACCAGCCCGTTTGCATCTACGCCAAGGTAAGTCACTGTAAAGCCGAAGTTCTCCAGCCACCTGCATGTCGCAAGCACAGCAGGATGCTCGATGGCAGAAGTGATAATGTGTCTGCCGCGTTCCATGTTGGCGAAAGCAGCGCCTTTGATCGCCAGATTGTCCGCCTCCGATCCACCCCCGGTAAACGTGATCCGCCTGGCCGTGCAATTCAGCAATTGAGCCACAGACCGCCGGGCAGCTTCGAGGGCCATTCTGGCCTCATTGCCCGGCTTGTGGATGCTCGACGCATTTCCGTAGTTCTCTCGAGTGTGACGCATCACAACATCGAGGACCTCCGGGTCCATCGGTGTGGTGGCGTTGTGGTCCAAATAAACGCGGACATGCGCGGTTTCGGGCTTGGCAGCTGACATGAGAGAGGAAGCCGGCTCCTCGGAGGACTCAAAAGCGTGCCTGCTTTCCATGTCCCCCACTTTGATCACATCGCACAGCAATGCCTTGTAAACGGGGAACCCCGATATCGGATCGTAGTGATCCAGGTCCGTAAGATCGTTCACATTGCAGTCCTGCCATGCATCCGATCCCAGGGGACCTCCGCCACCCATGTCCGCATCTATTGCGCCCGACACTATGTCGTCGGTGACGTACGCCGTGAAGGTCGCCGTCCCGCGGGGCGAGACCACTTCCACCACATCGCCGTTACTAATGCCTCGTGCCTGGGCGTCTGCCGCGTTCAGAGTGACCTGTGGTGCAGGGCGCTCCTTTGCCAGTCCCAGGATGCCGTGGAATTGCGACCGAAAGTCCGTGGACGTACGCGAGCCGGAATTGAAAACCAGCGGGAAACGCCTTGCCAGTTCAGGCTGCGCCAGCGGTCCTTCGGAAGGTTCTGTGTAAACCGGGAGCGGGTCGTACCCGTGTTCTTCGAGAATCGTAGATCCGATCTCGAATTTTCCCGTAGGCGTTTCAAAACCCGGCTTACCGTCGCTTCTTAGGAGTCCCTTTTCCCATTTCTTGTATTGCATCATTACTGTGGGGGCCCGCACGGTGCCGCCACCGGATCGAACCTCGTCGAGCGTGAAGCCGGAGCCGTCAAGCGCGTGCCTGAGTAGTTCCTGTTCCGTTTGCGGGTACAGATGTCCATAGCCCAGCCTGCGAGCCAACTCCGCCATAATAAAAAAACCCGGCAGCGACTCCCCCAAAGGCTCGATCACTTTCTCCCGTATTCGGAACATGGGGCCGTAGGTCATGTACGATTCTGTTTCGTAATATGTTGTGGCCGGGAGGACCAAATCGGCATAGGCTGCGTCCGCGGTCAGGAAGCGGTCTATGCAGACCAGGAAGTCCAGCGCGGCCAAGGTCTCACGCCACACCGCGGGTTGAGGCCAGGCTGTTATTATGGAGCCTCCGTTGATGATGAGCGATTTGATCGGGTAAGGCCTGCCGTGCAATACAGCGTCCGGCAGCGCTATGGCATGTGATTCCCCCCTGTAGGCGCTGTAAACTGGAAACCTGTCCCTCCCAAGCGCTTTGCGAACGTCCGGGTTAGGAACATGGCCCTTGCGGTTCATGGGAAACTGATTCTGCGTCATGCTGAAACATCGGCCGCCAGGGACGTCCAACTGTCCTGCCAGGGCCCACAGAACCATTGTGGCCCGTATGCCTTGAACCCCGCTGTCGTTGTATTCCAACCCGCTGTACATTACAGGGGCAGCTCCTCGGGCCGAAGCGATGCGCCGAGCCAGTTCCGTAACGGTCTTTGCCGGGACACCGGTGATTGTTTCCACTACTTCCGGCCTGAAGTGCTGCACATATTTGGAGAAATCGTCAAACCCGTGTGTCCAGTTCCTGGCGAAGGATTCGTCGTGTAGCTCTTCACTGATGAGGACGTTACACATGCCAAGCGCCAGGGCTCCGTCCGTGCCGGGACGGATCGGCACCCACTGCGCTTCGGTAAGCTTGGCGGTCCCCGTGCGACGCGGATCTATGACCACCACCTCGGCGCCTCGCTCTCGAGCTTTCATAATGCGGTAGAAATCCAGGGGCGGCGAATCCGTTATGGGGTTGGCTCCCCATACGACTATCAATTCCGAGTTCTCCAGATCGGAGAACATGCTGATCATCATGCCGCCCATGGTAAGGTGAGGCGCGATCATGGCAAAAGATACGTAGCAAAGCGCCCCTACGCCAAGGGTATTGGGTGAGCCGAACGGAAAAAGGACACTGGAAGCGGAGGAGACCGCAACGCCTTGAGGCTGGAAAACATCGCATTCCGCAAGCTCAAAGCTGCCTCGGCCCGTATATATTGCCGCGGCCTGCGGACCGTAAGCGGATTTTATCGACTGCAGCCGATCCACCATGATGTCGTAAGCCTCATCCCACGAAATGCGCTCAAATTCATGAGTCCCTTTGGAACCGGTCCTTTTCAGGGGATGGAGCAGCCGGTCCGGGGAGTAGACGATCTCCGGCGAATTCCTTCCGAGCTTGCAGATCATGCCCAATTCCGAGCCGGAATCCTCAGTCACGTCACACATTCGTCCCGAGGCATCAAACTTGACTCTAACCCAACACCCTGCGGGGCATATTCCGCAGATAGCACTCCGAGAGCCTTTATTCGGGCAGACTTTGATGGCAGAATTCATAAAGCTCTCACGTAAGATTTAGTGTGTCAATAATTCGGTATTCTTCAACTCTGATGCAGGATGTGTCACAAAATGTTACAAACGGTTATAATGTTACACAAAATTCCGGATCTGCCAAATTACATAAATAGACATGACACCAGCGCTCCCACAAAGTTCCGCTGATCGGAGGACCTTGTCCCGGCAGGCCTCGAATGGTATGATCCGTTCCCGAGGAAAAAAGTAGGAGAATTACTCTGTGGAGCCACCGCAGTCGCGATACCATAATACAATTCCAGACAATCACCGCAATCTCGAATTGACAAGCCATCAGCATCCGCGGGAGCACTTCCCGGAGCACGCGTCCCATGCCCATATAGGTGCCGGTTCTCTTAAGGCGGAAGCAACTGCAATCATGGCAGAAGTTGCGATTCTCACGTTCGCGCTGGCAATGCTCGTGGTAGGAATGGTTACGCGGGAGCCTGAGATTGGCGATCTGGCCATCAACTTCGTTGCCATAATACTCGAAGCCATGCCCTTCATGATGGTCGGTGCCCTGATCGGCGGTCTGATCGAGGTATTCGTCCCCGAGGAGTTTGTCCGTCGAACCCTGGCCGGACGGGCTACCTCCACGGTCTTTGTAGCCGCGGGCCTAGGGGTGGTTTTTCCCATCTGCGAGTGTGCAATCGTTCCCATAGTGAGGCGTTTGATCAACAAGGGAGTGCCCTTGCCTGCGGCCATAGGCTTTCTTCTGGCAGCGCCGATAGTCAATCCCGTAGTTGCGGCTTCCACCTGGCTGGCGTACCGGGGAAATTGGGGAATGGTGACCACCCGAGTGGTTTGCGGATACATCATAGCTGTGAGCGTGGCGCTTGTTCTGAACGCTCTATTCCGCGGTCAAAGCGTCGCTCTGAACACGGCGGAAGGCCCGTGCGAGGACGGATGCTGCCACTGCGTGGAGCCCTTTCACGAAGGTTCGCGGTCAAGCTTTCTCTCCAAGATCCTGGGTGCGGTTACGCATGCTCGAGACGATTTCTTTAGTATCGGGAAGTATTTGATCATAGGGGCCTTCGTAGCGGCCCTGGCAAGGGCCACCATTGACGTGGTAGCCTTCCGGGAACTGTTTGCCTCGCCGCTCCTTTCCATACTGGCGATGATGGGCCTCGCTGTAGCCCTCAATCTTTGCAGCGAAACCGATGCATTCATAGCAGCTGGATTCAGAGGGATTTTTCCGGAGACGGCCCAAATGGCTTTTATGGTTCTCGGTCCCATGCTCGATCTGAAACTTATGCTCGCGAATCTGACAATGTTCAGAAGCCGTTTTGTGCTGGCGCTTTCGTTATTAACGGCAATCGCAGTCCTCATAGCAATGATGGCGCTGTATTACGGGTTCGGAGGAGTGCCGGGTGCCGCAAAATGAGCGCATAGGACTTCACGGGCAGGGGATTGTCCAGGCGATTGTTCTCGGCGCGTGGATCACCTCCTTTTGCTGGCTTGCGTACGGACCGGTGGACGACGCCCTGTTGGGGCGGTTTCTTCGCAGCGACTATTGGTGGCTTGTTTACACCGCCATAGGCATCTATTCGGCATTTGTGGTGTCTTTGGCGATCTATCCTCCTCATCAGCACGGGCGAGATCGCTTCAGAAGAAGCGTGATTCAGGCGGCCATTCTATCTCTTCCGGTCCTGTACGTTCCGTTGGCGGTTACCTCGGAACTGAGCGTAGAGGCGGCTGAGAAGCGCTCGTTGTATACCGCGCGGGCAGTTGTAACAAGGCCGGAGTCGTCGGAACCAACCCGGGTCGTGCAAAAGCGAAAGGGGCCGGACGACAATCCGAAGTCGGACATGGCCCGCGTTAAGCCGTCCGAGCCGACCATGCTGGACGTGGTTTCCGATCCGGACGCATTCGAAGGATCGGACGTGACCGTGATAGGGATGGTTTACAGAGACAAGAAGCTTCCCTCGGATTCCTTTTTTTGTTATCGGCTTCTCATGGTATGTTGCGCGGCCGACGCAACTCCCATCGGGCTTATTGTGAAATGGCCGCAAACCGGTGAAATGAAAACAGGGACGTGGGTCAAAGTGACCGGAAAGGTGGGCTTCACCACGGTCGAAGGGAGCAGCGAGCCCGCTATTTCAGCAGTGAGCGTGGAAAAGACCAGCCCGCCCAAGAAGCGTTTCCTTGTGTCGCAATAAGCAATTCCGTCGCTTTTCTTCATTGCTGACGCAGAAAGACGAAAGGACCCGCAATCGTCTGGAATTCTGCCGCCTCAGGTTCACATTTGGCTGTTTGCCATAAGATACTCCGACACGCGATCAGCCCACAGTTTAATGAGTCGTGCGTTCGGGTGCCCTGAAGTTCCGGCGCAAAGAAACCAGTCAGGATGTTTCCAGGGAATGTCCGGGTAACAGTTCAGAAACGCGATGTCGGAAGCCTTGCAGTGCGCTTGGATACCTTCAAGGAGTTCGGGAGTTCCATAAACAAAGAGCGTGAGAAATCCGGTGGAGTGAGCCTTGCATAGTTTGTTCATCTCGGACAAGCAGTAAAGGGTTGCGTCCTCCCCCTGGCCGTTCCGGTCCTTGGTCCTGTAATAGAGGAGACGATCTTGAACAAAGTAGATCAGATGGGATTTGTCAGCGAGAGACAGGAGGTTGTACTTCCGCGGGGGGTATTGTTGCCATCTTCCTGAATGATCTTGGAGCAAGTGGGGGGGCTCGAAGTGGGTGCCGTCATACGTGGACAGGCCTCGGATCCATTCATATCCCGCGACATTGCGAAGTACCTGATGATCGCCCAATTCATAGAGCACCATGACGGGAACATTGAACTTTTCATTGCTCAACAAGCCTTGAAGTTTGAGAAGGTTCTGATAAGTGCCGTATCCGGGGCAGGCGTGATTCAAGACCAGGACATCCGGAAACCGTTCTTGCAGTTGCGATGCAAGGGTTTCCTCATCCTTGACGCCGTAGCCCAATCCCCAGGAACCTCCCAGCACAATGATTACGGCTTTCGGGGAAGCGGCATTGGTTGAGGGTCTCCCGGTCGTCTTTCGCAACCCACCGGGCTCGATCGTCATTTCGTTCTGTTCGCAATCAACCGGATGGGGCCCCGGCCTCACACGCCATCCCAAAGAAGGGTCAAATTCAGCCCAATTCTCCATGTGGCGTATCGGCTGCTCGGGCTTAACGTGAATCAAACGTGCAATCGCTTCCGCCGCCAGCAGTGCCACTAAAACGGAGCCGACGACGCACGCTACATTATATGCGACTTTTCGCATTTACCTCGCGCTCAGTCCAAAGCCTGTCATTTCCAGGCAGTTTCCAAGAAGGTTGAGGGACCGGAAGGTTGAAACTGTCTCAAAAACCGGGAGGAGGTCCAAATCGTGTTACCACGATGGCGATTGTCTCTGCCGGGTGGCCCGGACGCCACGCGTCCGGGTCGCGAAGCGACAGGAGGTGATTTCCAGCCTGCGAGTAGCCCCGGCAGTCTTTGGACAGGGTAGTGTCCTCGCAACAGCCCCTCTTGTTCCTTCGGAACCCGGAGGCAGTG
>JACRDF010000035.1 GCA_016212925.1 Desulfomonile tiedjei | reverse complement strand
GTCACCGGGTGCCGCATCTATCCCAGTGGCTGCGTTGGTGACGGTCACGTCAAAGGCCTGCTGAGTAGTCCCAACCCCGTCACCGGCCGTGATCCTGAACTGATAGGGCGAGCGGCCGTTGCCTTGGGTCACGTCCGCATTCCTGGTATCCCAGGAGAAGACGCCGGTGGCGTCGTCAAAGGAGATCAGACCGCCGCCCGGACCGTTGATCTGATCGCCGTCGTTCACCGTGTTCCATGTGCCGCCCGAGAAGATCTCCAGAGAGTAAGTCACACCGGCGAAGGTCGGGCCGCCGGGATAGCTCTGTAGGCCATTGAGAAGCTCGTCATCGGTCTGGGCGTCAAATCCGCCGGCAATGTCCTCGATAAGCGGCAAGGTCGCGGGCACGCTGCCGGGCACGTACTGAGGCGTCCGGTTGTCCACAATCAGGTCAAAGACCGCTGAGACATTGCTTCCATTGTCGTCGTGATGAGTCACCGTGAACCTGTACTGGCCCACGAGAGTGTCCAGGTGATTCGGGGTCCAGGCAAAGTCTCCGTCGTCGGTGTCGAACGAGATCGCACCGCGGTCACCGCGATCGTTGGTATCGCCCACCGAATTGTCGTTGTAATCCGCGAAATCCTGAGCGGTGGACCATGCGCTACCCGTCCAGTACTGCACCTGGAGGTCATAGTACGTGACGATGTCCGTACCGCCGCCTACCACCCAGTCATGGCCCTCGTCCCTGGCCTCGATGTTGTGCGTAATGCCCATATCCTCGGTAACGTGGGTACCCGAAGCAGGAGCGGAATCAATGGACGTGGCCGCATTGTTCACGGTAACGTTGAATGTCCTCACCGAATTGCCTATGCCGTCCGAGGCTGTCACCTCAAACTGATAATTAGGCCTGAGGTTGCCCACGTTCACGTCCGCATTGGTCGGCTGCCAGTTAATCAGTCCGCTTGTGGAATTGATCGAGATCGCTCCGCCGTCGTCGCCGTTGATCTTCTCGCCGTCCGCATCAATGGTCGTCCAGCCCACGCCGTTGTTCACCCG
Source organism: Desulfomonile tiedjei (assembly GCA_016212925.1). Lineage (NCBI taxonomy): Bacteria > Pseudomonadati > Thermodesulfobacteriota > Desulfomonilia > Desulfomonilales > Desulfomonilaceae > Desulfomonile > Desulfomonile tiedjei. Next base: position 70,237 of record JACRDF010000035.1, on the reverse strand, counting down.
GAGAGTGTAAACCACACCAGGAGTGAAGGTCGGGCCGCCAGTGTAGGCACTTCTACCGTCCAAAGCCTCGTCGTCGGAACCAATGTTGCGAGATCCAGGGACTTCCTCGGTCAGGTTCCAAGGGAGTACGCTCGCGGCCGTGATAACCGGCGCACGGTTCACGACGTGAAGGAGAAACTCCTTGGTGTCAGTACTGCCGTTGTCGTCATGGTGGGTTACGATGAATTTGTAATCGCCGACCATGGTGTCGATGTGGTTCGGTGTCCAGGAAAACGCGCCCGTGGCAGTGTTGAAGTTCACCGCGTTACGGCCTGTGCGGTCATTGCCGTCGTTATTGTTGTTGTAATCCGCGTAATCTTGTGCGGTGGACCAGTTTCCGACCCCAGCATCCCAGTACTGCAACTGGAGGTCATAGTAGGTTACGATGTTGCCCGTCCAGTCGTGGCCCTCGTCGCTGGCGACAATGTTGTAGGAATACGTCGAATCCTCATTGACGTTCGTCGGTCCAGCCGGGGGAGCGCTGGTTATCAGGGTGTTCGTGTTAGTCACCGTTACGGTGAACTCGTAGCTGTTCGGCGATAAGTTGGTAGGTGGAGGAGTGTTGTCGTCTGCGGTAACCTTGAATTTGTACGCGTACGGGTGGCTCGCTGTCACGTCGGCATTTGTCGGTGTCCAAGTGAGAATGCCGTCGTCATCATCGAAGTTGATAATACCGCCTAAGGTCTGGTTGATTCGGTTTCCGTTGTTTAAAGTAGTCCAGGAGCCGCCGTTGTCAAGACTCACCTCAAGGATGTACGTGACGCCGAATCCTTCTTCGTTGGAGCCGATGTCGGCATCCGTGAAAGAGAGAGTATCGAGGTCTTCACGGAGCACATAGTCTGTGGCCGCAGGGTGGATTAGGCTGGGCGGGATGTTGGTAACCTCCACGAAGAAGTCGTCCACATCCGTGGAGCCGTGCCCGTCATGATGTGTGACTCTGACCTGGTGATGGTACTGTGTTCCCGGCATCGAGGGGTCGTCGATGTTGGGCACATCCGCGTTGTTGGGCGTCCACTGAATCTCGCCGGTTTTGCCGTAAAAGAAGATGTCAGCGCCGTTCCAGGCGTTGTTGGTCAGATTGTAGTGGGTCTGAGGAGAACCGACCGCATCTACCACAATCCACGTTCCATCGTTGTTGAGGCTGATCTCCAAGGTGTAATAGTCGTCGGCAGGGAAGTTCGGCTGGTTCGCGTATTCATCATTGGTCTGGACCTGGGCGTCCGTGACGGTCATCAGGGCGTCCTGCGTAAGGGTCTGCGTTCCCACGTCAGTGGAGAAATTCGTCGCGTCATTCTGGACCACCACGTCGAATGCTTCCCAGTTTGACCAGGTGCTGCCGTTGTTGTCGGTTGCGCTTACCCTGAACTGGTACGCCGCGGTGGGGTTGCCCGCGTCATCGAAGGTTACGTCCTCATTGGTGGTGGGCCAGATAATGGTGCCTGTCTCGGGATCAAAGGTGAGCAATCCTCCAATTGGACCGTTAGGCAAGATCCCAGCCAGGTTGACTGTCTCCCAGGCATACGAACCGTTACCGTCGAGATCTGCGTAAACTTCGAGTTGGTAATCCACGTCAACATACGGGTCGTCGTCCGAGGTTAGCGTAAGCGTGTAATCCGCTGAGACCGTGTCGTCCTCATGGAGGGTCCACGGGGTGGGGGTGTTTACATCAGGGGGACGGTTCGTAACGGTGAACGTAAAGGTCTCAGTGTCGGAGGTGAAATTGCCGTCGTAGTGGGTGACCTGGAACTGGTAATTACCGACGTGGAGCGTGTCTTCGTGGTTGGGGTTCCATTGTAGGAGACCGGTATCGGTGTTGAAGATCACATCCGCGCGCAGGCCGTTGGCGCCGTTATAACCGGCAATGGTTTGCCAGCCGGAGCCGTCGTTGATGATTAGGTCATAATAAGTGCTGAGGCCGGTTCGTTCCACCTCTTCGTCCCGAGCCTGGATGTTGAACTGGAAGTTGCTGTCTTCCGGGACGTCCCCACTGGGCGGTACAGCCGTTATGAGTGTCGGGTCGTTTTGGACGGTTACGGTGAACTGTTGCCAGGGTGCGGAGTAATTATCCGTCGGATTCCCGTCGTCAGCTCTTACACGGAAGACATACGGCGAGCGAATCTCGGTGATGCCGTCGGCTCTGAGCGTTACATCCGCATTGGTGGTCTGCCACTGGATTTCACCGCTCTGCTCGTTCAGGACAATGACGCCGCCATCGGAACCGTTGGGCCGATATCCCGGTGTCCATGCAGTCCAAGTCGCCCCTCCATTAAGACTGACTTCGAGGTCGTACGTGACGCCATATCCTTCCTCATCGGAGTCGATATTGTCCTGATCGTATGTGTACCCGCTGGTCTGATCCTCAATGAGAGCCCAGTTGGGCAAGGGAAGGGGACCCTGCATGACCGGCGCAATGTTGTTTACCGAGACAAAGAACTCATCGCTAGCCCAGGAGCCATGGCCGTCGTAGTGGGTGATCCGGAAATTGTGATGATACTGGATGCCTGCAATTGAGGGGTCGTCCGCGTTGGGCACATCTGCGTTGTTGGGCGTCCACTGGATTTCGCCCGTTTCCGTCACAAAAGTTATGTCAGCGCCGTTCCAGGCGCCGTTTTGGGCGTTGTAAGCGCCGTTGTCCACGCGAATCCAGCTACCCACATTGTCGAGCTTGATCTCGAGCGTGTAGTAGTCGTCTGTGTAACCGCCAACGTTGTAGTCGTCAACGGCCCACACCTGCTGGTTGGGCGGGTCGGGCAACGAATGACTCCCGACGATTTGCAGCGTAGTATCCTGCGTTAAGACTTCGTCATGGATATCGTTGATTTCCGTGGGATCGTTGTTGACGGTCAGCGAAAACGCCTGGTCTGCGGTAACGGTGCCGTCAAAAAAACGAATCGTGAAGTTACTGGTGCCGACCATGTGATTGTCAGGCGACCCGATTTCCCCACGCGACCCGTCAGTGTTCTGGGTCCCGTCAATACCTCCCACCTTGACCGTCATGATACCGGTGACCGGGTCAATCTGAAGCCAGGCGGGCGCCCCGATCAGCGAGTATGCGTTAAGAGGACCGGATAGACGGTCATAGCCCTCGTCCGTGGTTTCCACATTGAACGGAATGTTGGTCATTACATCTTCGTACCAGATGATCGCGTTGGGGGTCTCAAACACAGGCGCAGTGTTGGTAACGTTCATAGTGAAAGGCAGTGTAGTAATTCCGCCATTGCCATCGTTGACTATGACGTTAAACGTATTGGAACCCACATGCCTGTTGTCGGGGCTAAAGGTCATCAGCCCGGTAAGACTGTTGATGCTCACACCGGTGGGCTCGCCGCTCAAGGAATAGGTGACCTGAGTCCCTGTCCCTCCGGCCGCGTACGGGTTGTGTTTTCCTTCGTCGTCCGTAAGGATGTTAAAATAGTTGCCGGTCGTGTCCTCAGTGAGGGTCATGGTGTAGGTCAAGCCGGGCGGATTGAGGAACGAAGGCGCTTGGTTGGTTACCGTGAGGGTGAAGTCCTGCGCAACTATACCGCCGTGCTGGTCATTGCAGATGATCTGGAAAGTATGAGTCCCCACGTGCGCATTGGTAGGATTGGCCGTGAGAAGACCGGTGTCCTCGTCGAGAGTCACCCAGTCGCTCCAGGTCGCTCCCGCGCCCCAGGTCAGGCCGCCACCTGCGAAGTAATACTTCGTCCCTCCATCGGATTCATCATCGGTCTGCACGTCGAAGGCCAGGGGGCTGTCCTCTTGAACCGAGATGTCGCCCGGTGAAAGGAATTCGGGATCGCGGTTCAGGACATGCACCGTGATGGTTTCGGTGGTGGAGCCATGAATGCCGTCCGGATCGGTCAGGTCAGCGTACCCGTAATCCCTCCCCGCGTTCAGGTCATAGGCCGTTACGGTAAACGGGGGTGTATCGCCCACGTGCCGGTTGGTGGGGTCCGTGGTTATCTCGCCGGTGAACGGATCGAGGGACATCCACTGCGGCGCTCCGGACCATGTGTAATATGTGGCTCCCTGGCCTTCGTCATCAACCTGGAGGTTGATCACGTCCGCTCCGTTGTCCTCACCGATATTGAAGACGGTCTGCGCAAATACCGGATCGCGGTTGGGCACGGTGATCGAGACATTTTGCGTGGTCGTGCCGTGTGTGTCGTTGGCCACGATGGTGAAGAAGTACGCACCAGGAATGGTGTTGTCCGGTGCGGTGCTCTCGTAACCCGGCCTCATGAAGACAACTCCGGTATCAGGGTCGATGCCAACCTTGGGATTGATGCCGTCCATGAGCCAACCGGGGAGATTGGTCAGCGAGTACGTCACGTGCCTGTCGGCGGAGGGGTCGTCATCCGTTACGGCTTCGAAGGTCGTCGTATTGAAGGGACTCGTCCGGTCTTCCTGCCAGACTACACTGTAGTGATGTCCCGGATCCTGGAATTGCAGCACATTCTGGACTGAAACGGTGATGGCTCTGTCGATGATGCCGCCGTGCGCGTCGTTGAAGACCACCTTGAGGTTCCACGGACCGTAATTCACGTCGTCATTCACCATCCGATGTTGATCAGGACCGGCGACTCCTCGATCAATGTAAATCTTGCCGTCGTCTGTGATCTTCAACCAGGTCGGCACAGTGTCGGTCCCGTTCGCAAGAGAGTAGGTGTTGGGGTACGACGGGTTGTCATGCGGCTCGTCCGTGGTGTTCACATCGTACGGGGTACTGGCCGCGGTGTAGTCCTGGTCCTCGGTGAAGACCACGTTGAAAGGCGCCTCGTTGAACAGCGGCGGATTGTTGGTCACGGCCAAAGTGAAATCGGTGTTGAAATCCAGCGATGCCGCGGGATCGTAGACTCGGATCTCGAACGCGTAAGGCGTGCCCGGATTGACATCCGTGGTCTGAACGTTGGTAGGATTGGCAGTGATGACACCGGTGCTGCTGCCCGTCTGCGTGCCTGTATCCTGGAATACCAGCCATGACGGAGCACCCACCAGGTCGTACCGCAAGGTCCCGCTGGTTCCCTCGGTTTGGTACTGGATGTTGAAGGTCTGGTTGCCTGTGTCCTCGATGAAGGACGTGTTATTCGGTGAGTAGAATCCAGGGTCGAAATTCACGGGATCTGTGCTGTTGGGTGGGACGTTGGTAACCACCACGGTGACGGCCTGATCCACGCTCACGCTGCCGTCAAAGAACCGAATCGTGAAGCCGAAAGTGCCTAGCCCCAAGACAGCCGGGTCAGCGCTGAATTGACCGGTTGTAGTATTAAGGAGCGTAATTCCCGCCGGCGCACTGATCAGCGAATACTGATTGGGAGTGCCGCCGTAAAGTGATCTGTTCGAGGCTTCGTCCGTAGTTTGCGGATCGAAGACCTGAACTCCGCCGCTCTGGTTCACATACAGCGTCGTGTTTCCCGATCCATACAGCCCGTCAAACTTGGGGGGACTGTTCAAAACATTGAGTGTGAAGGTCTGGTCGTCGGAACCGCCGTGGCCGTCGTCTATGTGAACCGTGAAGACATGCGTTCCAACGTTGGCATTTGCAGGCACATAGGACATCACTCCGGTGCCTGCTCCTATGGTCAGCCAGGACGGGGCCCCTACGAGGCTGTACGTCGCGCCCTGTCCCTCATCGGAAACAGCGCCCGCGGTGCCGACGTCAACCATCTGCCAGCCCTGGCCGTCAGGATTGCCGTCCAGATTCGTGTCTCCATCTTCGTACCAGGTGACAGCTCCGACCCCAGGTATGTCGGGCGCCACGTTATTGACCACCAAACGGATTGCAGCGCTTGCAACTCCGCCGTGCCCGTCGTTGAGCTGCACGGTAAAGTTATGCGTCCCCACATCGTTGTTGCCGGGGTTGTTGACACTGATTTGGCCGGTGCTTGAGTCAATGGAGACAAAGCCCGGTTCGCCTACTAGTCTATAAAATGTCGGTCCGTCGCCCTCATCGTTGATTGGAGCGGGCACATTGATGTCAAAGGTGTAGGAGCTGTCCTCGTTGACCGTTATCACGTGCGGGTCGTTCAACGGATCGGGAAGCTGCGTGAAAACCGGAGCAACGTTCGTCACGTCGATTCTGAAGAACTGCGTGGCGATGCCTCCGTGAGTATCGTTGACCACCACGTTGAACAGGTACGTGCCGCCGACATCTACATTCGTCCCGCCGGGAATGGTCATCAAGCCCGTTGCGGCGTCGATGGTGACTGGACTGCCGTGAATGTCGGGCCAATACTGGAGTGAGTACGTGGCTCCCGGCTCAGGGCTGGCCAGAGTGACCTGGAAGGTGGCGGAACCGGCATCTTCCTGGATCTGTGTCGTGGCCGGAGAAGTGATGATCGGCACGGCGTTGACCACTGTCAGGGTGAAATCTTCCTGAATGACCACCGGTGCCCCGTACCCTTCATTGGACCAGATGTCGAACACATGGGTCCCCACCCTCGAGTTGTCAGGCTGGGTACCGAGAATCGGGCTCAAAACCCCAGTGCCGGCATCGATTTGGAGCCAGCCGCCCCAGGTCAAGGCCCCGCCTTCAAAGGAGTAGGTGACATGCGCGGGCTCGACTATCACGCCCTCTTCATGGGTCTGAACGTCGAAGGACTGGCCCGCCGCGTCTTCCACCCAGGTCGTGGCGTTGGAAGACTCGAAGTAGTTGGGAACATTGTCAATATCCAGACTGAAGATATGCGTCCGGACCCCGTCGGGACTGTGGCTGTCATCGAATTGGACCACAATGGTGTGGACGCCTACATCCTGATTCAACGGATTGCCTGTGATTATACCGGTCTCACTATCAATGGAGAGCCAAATTGGGAAACCGACCGCTCCATAATCGATGCCGTCATAGCTGAGGATGCTGTAAGCCGGGAGCCCGGACGGCGTATTCTCATCGTTGTTCTGCACGTCGAACGTCTGAGGACCGCTCGATTCGATCATTTGAATGGTCGGTTCCTGGTTCAGGAAGACAGGTGGAGTATTCTGAACGGTCAGTGTGAAGTTCAGATTGCCGTTTCCTTCAGTGCTCTCTGCGTGGACAGTGAAAGTGTGGACACCCACATGGCTGTTGTCCGGATTGCCGGTGACCACACCTGTCTCAGAATCAATGGAAAGCCATGCCGGCGCGCCAGGCTGGAGCGAATAGGTCACAGGCTTGCCAAGCGCTTCGGTATCGGTCCGAGCGTCATACAGGAAGGCCTCATCTTCATCCATCGTTTGGCTGGTCGAGGAGAGGAAATCCAGAGTGTTGTTCACAGTCAGGATGAAATCCTGATCCACTGAGACGTGACCATCGTTGACCCTTACCGCAAAGCTATAGTCCCCGGTGTGGGCATAGGTGGGGTTCCCCGAAATCACCCCGCTGGTGGGGTCTATGCTAAGCCAGCCAGGGGCACCGTCCAGGGAGTAGGTGGAGCCTAGATTCTCGTCGCCGGATTGCACGTCGAATGTCTGCCCGCCGCTATCGGCTACGAACGTGGCGACAGCGCCACTGGAGAAGGTGGGGGCAACATTATAGACAGTCAACTGTATCGTTTCGATGTCGGTGTGGGGCTCAGCGCCCGAGCCGCCGTCATTGGCGGTCACTTCAAACGAATGGATGCCCACGTCCAAGTTGTTGGGCGTCCAAGAGAATTTCCCCGTCGCGGCGAAATTGTCCGTGGCGACGTCCACGTCAGCCTTGTTACCATTCCCCGCGTTATATGCGGCGACGTCCTGGCCGTCCACTTTGAGAGAATAGGTGGCTCCTGAACCTTCACTCACCGAGTGTATGTCCACCACGCTGGTAGCGTCTTCCGCCACGCTTGCTTGCGGGTTTGCCGTCACGTCCGCACCGTTGACCTGCACCTGATCGACGGTGGCATCCAGCACAATGCGCTCTTCCAATTGTTCGAACACATTTGGGGGTTCAACTACACTGACGAATAAGCGCTTCAGCAAGTCTTTCATGTTCTCTCTCCAGGACCGATACCGCTTGAAAGTCGCGGAATTAATCGACGGGGCGAATCTAAAAACTTAAGCAATTCTTATGCCATGCGTTGTTTGGCGAGGTCGGGCTTGGCAAGCAATCTAATATCAATGAGTTATGGGGAGGTCTCCTGGAGGGTGTACGGAACGGGGCATGAGTCAATCATGCAGAACGAGCGAAACCGCTCTCGGGAGCAGCGGGGGTCGTTGAAACTATAGTCACATCAAGTAATTAGACAGCGGGCGAATTGCGCTCGCTGTATCATCTCTTGAGCGCTTTTCGGTTCAACTCGGGATACTTACTCAAACGCCTCTTCAGCGCGTGTCGGGAAATGCCCAAAAGCTTTGCGGCCGCCTCTTTTTTGCCGCCTGATTTCTGCAAAGCCTCCTGTATAAGCGACCTCTCCATGTCATCGAACAGGTCCCCCATGGACTTGTCTTGAGGCAGGGAAGATTGGACGGGCGTTTTCTGCAACTCATGGGGTTCCAGCCGGAGGGGCTCGCCCTCTATTCGTCCGTTCGTGGTATAGAGAATGAGGGTGCGTTCCAGCAGGTTTCGAAGTTCTCGGACGTTTCCCGGCCAACTGTGCCGCCTCATCATGGCCAGAGTCTCCGGGGCCAGGACAGGAATGTCCACCAGGTGCATTTCCGCGGCGAGTTCGTAAGTGATTTCACGAACCAGCGACGGAATGTCCTCCACTCTTTGACGGAGAGAGGGCACTCTGACTGCGAACACATTGAGGCGATAGAAAAGGTCCTCACGAAAACGACCTTGGGAGACCTCCTCCTTCAAGTCTCTATTCGTAGCTGCCATGATTCTCACGTCCACCGTGACAGGCTTCTCGCCGCCGACGCGGGTAAAGGTCTTGGTGTCCAGAAAAGTCAGCAGCTTGGCTTGAATGGGAAGCGGCAGTTCACCGATCTCGTTGAGAAGCAGCGTGCCACGGTGGGCAACTTCGAACATTCCCGGCTTACGCCGCCTGGCTCCAGTGAAGGCCCCGGCTTCATGGCCGAACAGCTCTGATTCAGCCAGTTCGAGGGGAATTGCGGCGCAGTTAATCGCGTAAAACGGACGGCCCGCTCGCTCGGAACTGCCATGAATGAAATGGGCAAAAAAGTCCTTGCCGGCCCCGCTTTCTCCGGTGAGCAAGATCGTGCTACCGCCTGCCGCGGCGAGCCGAGCTTGTTGGAGGGCTGTTCTCATCGCTTCGGACGGGTATTCGCACGCCGAGGGTCCCGAGACATCAAGGGTTTTCATCCGGTTGGTGATTTCACGAGCGATCCCGCACAGGCCCACAATCCTACCGCGCGCGTCTTTCAAAGGCGCCCTGATCTCATGAAAGACCCGAACTTTATCCCCGACCGTTCGAGAATACTCGGCCTGGACCACTTGTCCGCGTAATACCCTCCGGTCGAGGTCTCGAATATCATTACCGAACTCCACATCGAAAAGGGCCTCCTCCGTGCTGCCGGCAATTCGCTCCGCATCGACTCCCAGGAGTCTCGCCAGGGCCGGATTGACATGCGTGTACACAAGATTGCGGTCCTTGAGAAAAATACAGTCCTGGGCGCTCTCTAAGAAGGCCTTGAAAAGGGCATCGCTTCCCCTGAGAGTCTCGGGGGCCTCCTTGGCGGCGTGGTCCTGCAGCTGTTGGCACACGCGGGCATATCTGACCGAGATGGCAATTTGCGCGGCAAGGGTTTCCAAGAAATCTGATTGGTGAGAGAAGTCTCGCTCTTCCAAAGAGGCCAACCACAGTACGCCCAGAATTTCCTCTCCAAAGACAAGCGGCAGAGCGGCGAAGGAACGCACGCCGGTTTGGTGGCAGGCGTGGAACGGGCAACGGGGATCGGCCATCACGTCGGGCGAATAAACCGGCTCATTCATGCCCGGCTCGATATCGGCAAGCCAGTCGCCCAAAGACCTCTCCATAGTCGCATCGAACTTGACGGTGGGTCCCGAGGCTGCAAATCCCTCACGAATCAGGTCATTGCCTTGAAGAAAATAGAGCGCCACCACGTCGCATGTCACCGCCCGGAGGATCTGCTCGCACGTGGAAGTTGCTACCCCTGCAGGCGAAACGCTTGATGCCACCTGTCGAGTTAACTCCCGTATGGTGACAATCTCCCTCTCGTGTTGTTCAGGAAGCCCCCGGGGGCGTTTCGGATCAGTCATTTTGGGGTCCGTCAAAGCATTGGCATTCTGGCGGCCGCGAAATCGGGCAGCGCTTCGTCCGCCTCGGTATAGGCATGAGAAATCGGACCCTGCCCACAGGAAAGGCACAGTGAACTGAAACTGAAGCACGGCCATGCAATCGTCCCAGCCGAAAACACCTTCGATCCTTAGGGCACGAGAGAGCACGCGGGGCCGCCTCTGCCCCGCGTCTCGAGATCCCCCGAAAGTCGCTTTCAAACGGTTTCATGGACGCAGAAACAAAGCAGGGCATGGTCGCCTTCTTCTGTTCATGACAGGCTGGAAATGCCTTTACGGGGGATCTTATGCCATATCCGGAGCGGTAACACAAGGAAGCAGCCCCAGGCGCTCCAGACCCATCGCGGACATTCGGTGGGCCGTGCCGTTGAAAAAAGCTGCGGCCCCGTCCATGTTGTGAGGAACGCCCGATAGCATCCTCGCCAATCGGGGCTAGCTCGACGCCAACCCCTGTCGGCGAGGATTTCGCACTCCAAAACACTGGATCCATCGAGCGCCGTCAGCTCTTCTTCTGATGCGGCGTGCCAATGTAGGGGAACTCCTTGAGAATGTCCGTGTGCGGCTTGAGGCCGGTGGGGGGAATATCGCCCTTGGAGAGGAAGGCGAGGCGATGATCGATGACGTCGTCAGTAAAAACGCGGCCGTTTGGATACTTCGCGGGCTTCGAAGGATCGAAGCACAGCATGTCGGGCAGAATGCGGTGAGCATCGATCGCGGCGATTGCCTCTTCGCTGGTGTAATTGCCCGTATGTCCCATCAAGTGGACAAACTGATCCGTCCAACGCTTGCGATCGTTGACCGGCTCGCTGGCGTTGAATTCCAATTTGGTGTCGTCGGTATTGAAGAAGCTGCTTACGCTCGGGTGGCCGGCGCGATCGACATGAAGCAGCTTGCCGTCCTTGCGCACGCTGCACCGCCCCCAGATCCGGATCTCCGGGTTCGCACCGAGTTCGCTTGTCGGCAGCTCGATCACTGTCGAGAACACATTGGCTTCCGTATTTGAATCCACCCCTGTCCACGGAGACTTGCCGCCCAGGTGGGGTGCGGTGAAATTTCTGCCGCCCGAGGTATCGAACAGATTCTTAATTCCGTCGTAGTCGAAAAAGAAAGCGTCGCTGCGAGCACCGGCGAAGAAAGTGTACGCCGCGGACTTGACAATGTTGGGGTTGGCGCCGAAGGAGACTTCGGCATCGGCGATGATCTTCGTCCCGACAGCTTCGACCGAGCGGGATTCCGCGCCTTTTGCCACGAAGACGTTCACGGTCTGCATGCCGTTTTGCGGTGGCGAGAACACGTAACTGATCGCGATGTCCGTCAGGCAGTCTCCGTCGTTGTCAATGTTGAGTCGGTAGATGGCGTCAGGATGAAGCGCGTCGGCTTGCGGATTTGCATTGAGGATGATCACAGTCCTCGATGGGTCAGTGGGCGACTGGAACGCGTATAGGTCGCACAGGTCGAGTCTTTGGTCCCCGAGAGGTGGACCGAGACTGAGTCCGGTAAAATGGTTCGACATTTTTTGTCCCTCCTTAAGATAAGCATTTGTTTTTGGGTCAACGGTGCGGAACGTTGGATTGTGAAGGACCGGCAGATGAGAAGCTGGTGGGCCTGCGAAAGCAGCGCCTTCAAGAATAGTTCGATGCTGTTGTGGATGATGCTCCCCCTCCTTTCTTTGGTTAGAAGATGTAGAAGCGTTTGCCTGGTTGGCCGTTGCAGCCATGTTATCGCTCCGTGGCCAACGCCTCCAGGCGCCTAAACGTAAGTGTACGGATAGTGATTCTCTTGCGTTACATGAAGTCGTAGCAATTTCCCTCTGCTCGGAACTAATACATGAATCCGAATCTCACTCGGCCGGATATTGCCCCAATTTGATCCGTTCCAATAATTATTACTTTGAGACTCACTGGCGCGAAAAAAGATCCTCAGACTGGAAATAGACCCTCCGGGCGGCGGCCCTTGGAGGCTGTCCCAAAAGTCGAAACCAAAAGTAAATCGTGCCACGAGGTGACCCAAAATCTCGCGCCAGGTGGCCGGTCTCTGTGGGGCGAGGATACTCGCAGAGGCCGCAAATCCACTGTAGGGGCGACACATGTGTCGCCCTCGGGCGAGGCTTGCCTCGCCCCTACAATGCGCACACGGCTCGAGTGGCCCAGATCGTACCACGATCATGGAGCCGCCCGAGTTTTTGAGACAGCCTCCTTGACACGCGATCCGCGTGCATTATTTTACCATTAGGTTAATTAACCGGAAGGTTTAACGTAACATGTCACCCGATAAACTCAGCACCACATTCGCGGCCCTCGCCGATCCCACTCGCCGAGCGATCCTGGCTCGCCTTACCGCAGGTGAGAGCACCGTGACCGAACTGGCCAAGCCCTTCAAGATGAGCCTTCCTGCCATTTCCAAGCATCTAAAGATGTTGGAGCGCGCGGGCCTGATCGCGCGCGGTCGAGATGCGCAGCGGCGACCCTGCCGGCTCCAGGCGGGGCCGCTCAAGGAAGTCGCCGACTGGGTCGAGCGCTATCGCAGTTTTTGGGAGGAGAGCCTCGATCGATTGGGCGATTACCTACTCGAACTGCAAACAAAGGAGTAAGCGTATGTTCAAACATACAAAAGCATTTAGCAGTTTTTCGGTAAACGATTTACAGGAAGCGAAAAAATTCTATGGCCAGACACTCGGCCTGGAGATTTCTGAAATGCCTGAGGGGCTGGAACTGCATATTGCGGGCGGCACCAGGGTATTCGCATATCCCAAACCCAACCACGTTCCGGCAACGTTTACGATCCTTAATTTTCCCGTAGACAATGTTGAGGAAGCCGTAGGTGAGCTGACCAAGCGAGGCGTGCACTTTGAGGTCTACAGTAAAGGCGACCTTAAAACAGACGAACGCGGTATTTTCCGCGGTGAAGGCATGAAAATAGCGTGGTTTAAAGACCCTGCCGGCAACTTCCTGTCCGTGCTTGAGGAAAAATAATCATGAGGTCGAACCGGTTTTACATCCGACCTCCGCGGCTTTCAGAGCCCAGCAGCCTAAGACAAGCAAGTAAGGAGGAAATGCAAGATGAGAACGTTTCAGACAATTGTGGCGATTGTAGGTCTCTTGCTCTCGCTTACAGCGAGCGCGGAAAATAAGCAGGGGAATAAAATTGATCCCCTACCGCGCGATTTGGAAATTCAACTTGCGCTTAGCGCACTGCCGCCGCACCTCAGAGACAATGCAACAGTATATGTTTTAAACCCTGCCAAGGGTTTTGAAGTTGCACGCAAGGGCACTAACGGATTCCACGCCTTTGTTGCTCGAACCGGCGATGATACGTTCAGAGGCTCCTGGCCCTTCACGAAATATAGAGATGATATTCTCTACCCGGTTTCCTTTGATCAAGCGGGCGTCAAGGCACACATGCGAGTCTTCTTTGACGCAGCAGAGATGCAGGCCAAGGGCACTCCTCCCGGCGAGTTAAAGAAGATCATCCAAGATCGTTTCAAATCAGGATACTACAAAGCGCCGGAACGAGCCGGGATCTCATACATGCTGTCTCCAGTGCTGAGAACGTACCTCGACCCGGAAAAAAGCGGGGAAGAAATTGATAGTGTCATCACAATAAATTTTCCTCACGTTATGTACTATGCGCCTAATGCTTCGAATGAAGACATAGGCGGCGTGAAACCCGGACCTAATGTAATGCATCCTTTTGTTATAATGCCCGGCCCCCACGGATTCATGATCCATGGCATCGACCTGACGGAAAGAGCAAAAATTAACAAAGAGTACGAAGAGATGCTCGCAAGACTCTGCAAAATCAAAGACGCGTGGTGTTTGCCAAAAGAGAAAGGTCAGCATTGACGCAATCGTCGGTAGTGCTGCGATTGGAGCATCGGGCGGTTCAGTGTGAGTCAGATCGGACCGGCTCGGCTCTTGAATCGTCGCAGCCGAAAAGAGGCAAGTAAGGGGAGGTTCAAAATGAGAAAGGCCCTGACAATACCACGGTCTAAACTAAACGAACCCACGCAACTGGAGGACCTGCCAAACATTGGCAAATCTATTGCGGCCGATCTTCGGCGTATTGGAATATTCAGGCCCGATCAACTTGCCGAACGTGAACCCATTGCCGTGTTTCGTGCACTGTCAGAAGTCATGGGCCATCGCCACGATCCCTGTGTGCTCTATACGCTAATGTCGGTAAAGCATTTTCTTAAGAGCGGCGAAGCTGTGCCGTGGTGGAAGTTCACCGCCGAAGGAAAGGATCTTCTAAAATCAAGCAAGGATGGAGGTCAGCAATGAAGGCACGCATAACAGTCATCACGATCGAGTTTGATGACCTCCAATTCGTTAAGGACAGCGGGTGAAGAATCAAAGGAGTTATACATTATGCAAAAAATCACACCACATTTATGGTACGATAAAGAAGCTAAGGAAGCGGCCCGATTTTACACCTCCATCTTCAGAGAATCAAAGGTCAGCTACGCGGCAACCATTCATAACACCCCTTCAGGCACGGTGGATGTCATTACCATTGAACTTTCCGGCCAAGAATTTACTCTGATCTCCGCCGGCCCGTTTTTCAAGTTCACTCCAGCCGTTTCACTTCTTGTTGCCTGCGACACGAAAGAAGAAGTCGATGCATTATGGCATGAACTGTCACAAGGGGGGTCGGCGCTTATGGAGCTTGGCGAATATCCGTTTAGCGAAAAATACGGTTGGATCCAGGACAGGTATGGCCTTTCGTGGCAATTGATGTTCATCGGCGACCGAAAGGTAAAGCAGAAAATTACCCCAACGCTTATGTTTGTGGGCAAGCAATGCCGAAAAGCGGAAGAGGCGATCAATTTTTACGTGTCGGTGTTCCACAATGCAAGAGTCGGGGACATCGTACGCTACGGCAAAGGTGAAGAACCCGATAAAGAAGGAACAATAAAGCACGCTGCTTTTACGCTTGAAGGCCAGGCGTTTGCGGCCATGGACAGCGCGCATGTTCATGACTTTGCTTTCAATGAAGCCATTTCGTTCATGGTGCACTGCGATACTCAAGAAGAAATAGACTACTTCTGGGGGAAGCTCTCCGCTGACCCACAAGCTGAACAGTGCGGTTGGCTAAAAGACAAGTATGGCCTCTCATGGCAAATTGTTCCAACCGTCATGAACGAGATGCTCAAGGACAAGGACCGGAAGAAAATAGACCGGGTAACCCAAGCATTTCTCAAAATGAAGAAATTCGATATTGAAGCTCTCAAGCGGGCATTTGAGGGAAACGTATAAAGAGGTCGAAAGCGTATCGCCAGGAATAAAGTCTCATGCTTAAATTTTATATTAAGGATGTGAATGAAACTTTGCACGGTCCGGGCGTCGGTACCGGAAAAATGAAAGAGAAACCGTTTCCACGGCAATCAGGTTCACCGAAACTCAGCCCGAACGCGGCTTGCAGGTGAACACAACGACAAGGAGGTTTATCATGGCCAAGAAAGCTAAAAAGGAAGGCGAGATGGATATGCAGGCGATGATGGAAGTGTACCAGAAGCTGGCAATCCCGGGTAAACCCCACAAGATGCTTGCGAAGCTGGTGGGATCTTGGACCACCAAGACCAAGGGATGGATGGAACCCGACAAACCCCCAATGGAAAGCACAGGGACCTGCAAACAGAAAATGCTCTTTGGCGGGCGTTACCTGCAGCAGGAGTATGCCAGCAAGATGATGGGGAGTCCGTTCGCCGGCATCAACGTGATCGGGTACGACAACTATACCAAGAAGTATGTGTCGATCTGGTTCGATTCGATGAGCACCGGTATCTATTATTTTGAAGGCACCGCAAGCAAGGACGGTAAGACCATCACGCAGACATGTACCTACGACGATCCGGTCAGAGGCCCGTCAGTATGGCGCAGCGTGACCAAGATCGTGGATGACAACACCATGGAGTATGAAATGTTCTTCACCTCCAAAGGGGGCAAGGAAGAGAAGATGATGGAAATGACCGTTTCCAGGAAGCGATGATGTCACGCCTGTGGGCCAAGTCTGCTCCTGGCTCATTTCAGGCTACCGTCCGGTATCATGAAACCGGAGATGCGCCAAGAGAAGACTTGACCCGGTCCACTTGACCCGGTCCACCGTTCATCACACCACACCAGAACATGCAGCGAGTTGAGGCTCACGCTGTCACATGATAGGATCGGTTTCTGAATTGCTTATGATGCGGGGACTCGAAGGCATTGTCTATCAGGCAGTACAAGTTCGTCAAAGGCTATTCGCTCGTTGTGGCCGCAACCGCGATTTGGTCGGGGAATTTCATCGTCGCCAGAGTCCTCGCGCATTCAGTGCCGCCGGTAACTTTGGTGGTTTTGCGCTCCGCCATAGCAGCAATTGTTCTGTTGCCTTTTGTGATGCGCCCATTGCGAGACGAGATCACCATAATTTATAAGCATCTCGGCTACCTTGCCTTGACGGCATTTTTAGGGTTGTCGGTGTGTAATACGCTCGTCTATGTCGCGGCTGAGACCTCGACGGCCCTGAACCTCACGCTGATCGCCATCTGTTCGCCTGTGTTCACTCTTATATTTGCTCGGCTTTTCCTCGGCGACACTCTGACTTTTCGGAGAATCATCGGTCTTATTGCTGCCATGTCGGGAGTTGTTTTCCTCATCACCGACGGTCAGCCAGCCCGTCTGGCGCATTTGACCTTTTCCGACGGTGACCTATGGATGTTGGGTCAGGCAGCTTCGTTTGCTCTGTACAGCATTCTCGTTCGCATGAAACCTGCGGAGCTGCATCCGCTGACATTTCTGTTTTCGCTGTTCGTGCTGGGCCTGATTGTGCTGCTTCCCTGGCTTGCTTGGGAATTGTCCGGAACAAAAGCGATAGAAGTTTCTCCAACAATTGTGGGGGCGATCCTCTATCTAGGCATTGGCCCATCGCTACTGGCGTACCTGTTTTGGAACCAGTCGGTTGCAATAATTGGTCCGAGCCGAGCCGCTCTTGTCTATTACTGCCTGCCGTTGTTCGGCGGCGGAGAGGCCCTTTTATTGTTGGGTGAACCGATAAATGCTGTTCACGTCCTGAGCGGAATATTGATTCTGGCTGGTATTGTCTTCGCCACATGGGAATAAAGCGAGCTTTACGGCGATTAAGGAACAAATAGCCCACAGGCTACAACTGGTTGCAAAACCCAGACAACACGTGTACCGGTTTCCGGTCTTTGTAGGGGCGGTTCGGGAACCGCCCGAAATCTGGGCGCTTCTCGAAGCGCCCCTACTGTAACTACGCAGGCCAGAGAGGTTTTGCAACCACTTGTAGACATTTTGAATAGGGAACAGTGCAATAAAATGATTTTGGGCAGAATTTCGCCCGCGCTGCACTGATACCAGAGACGAATTTTAGCGCAACGGAGGTTTCCATGTCCAAGACGGAGAAAAGTAGCATCGAATTGAGCGCATGGCCGGAATTACCCCTCCATGAATGGCAAGATACTTACACCACGCTTCATATGTGGACCCAGATTGTGGGCAAGCTCAAGCTCATGCAGAGCGCCCACGTCAATCATTGGTGGCAGGTCGTGTTGTACGTGACTGCGCGAGGATTGACGACTTCTCCCATCCCTTACGGCCGGCGGACGTTCGAGATTGATTTCGATTTCGTCGACCACCAATTAACTCTGCGCACCAGTGATGGCGCAACTCGCGGTTTTGGTCTGACCGCTCATTCCGTAGCCGATTTTTATCGGGAACTTGTGGAATCGCTTCGTTCGCTGGGAATTGATATCAAGATCTGGACGACACCAGTGGAGGTCGAGCAACGCATCCCGTTTGAAGAGGACGACCAACACGCATCCTATGACCCAAAGTACGCTCAGCGCTGCTGGCGCATTATGGTTCAGACCGACCGTGTGCTGAAGCGATTCCGGTCCGGCTTCATAGGGAAATGCAGCCCTGTGCACCTGTTCTGGGGCGCATTTGACATGGCGGTAACCCGGTTTTCCGGGCGGCTTGCTCCCGAGCATCCGGGGGGAGTGCCTGCTTTGGCTGACTTTGTAGTGCGAGAGGCGTATTCACACGAGGTGAGCAGTTGCGGCTTCTGGCCCGGAGGCGGGGCAGTTCCGGAACCCGCTTTTTATGCCTATGCTTATCCCGAGCCCGTCGGTTTCAAACAAGCCCCGGTCAGCCCTGAACAGGCGTTCTACAGTCTCGAACTCAGCGAGTTTGTCTTGCCGTACGATGTAGTGCGTAAATCCGAAGACCCGGATGAGACGCTCCTGAGCTTTCTTCAAAGCACATATGGAGCTGCGGCAAATCTGGGAGACTGGGATCGTGGTTCTCTGGAGCGGCATGAAGGTGTGCGGCCGAAGGAATGATCCTAGCTCTTGCCGGTGACTCTTTCGGGTCGATTCACCAGGTAAAGACCGGCAGCCACCAGACCGAGGCCCGCTAGAAGAAAAGAGGTCAACTCTTCTTTGAGCAGCAGGCCGCTAAGTATTACCCCGGACAGCGGCGTGAGAAAGGTGAAGGCAGCCAGACGGCTCACCTGATACCTGTGGATCATCCAGAACCACAGGAGATAACTGGCAAACGCGATTACAACACTTTGGTACACCAGGGACCCGACGACGAGCCCGTCCAACCTCACGGGCCGTCCCCATTCGAAGACCAGCCATCCTGCCGCGAGTACGGGAACAGAAAAGAAAAGTTGCACAAATAGGGTCTGATAATGGGTTATGGGCTTGTTCAGCATGAATCGTTTGAGGTAAATGTTGGTCGCGGCCCAGAGCGCGGCTGCAGCCACTTCCATTAGATCGCCTACCCAATAAAGAGGGCCCAAGGTGGCTGGTCTGGTGGCAAAAACCGTAACCAGGCCGGCAAACGAAAGGATTAGCCCCACGCTCTTGGTCAGGCTCAAACGCTCTGCTGAAAGAAAGAAATGTGCCCCGATCGCAGTCCACAAAGGCTGGGTGTAGAGAAAAATGATGGCTCGAGAAACGTTTGTCAGGTCAAGTCCATAATAGAGCACGAGGAATTCGATTCCGAAAAGCCCCCCCAAAGCCACGCCGTGCTTTAGATCGCCCGCGGCAAGGAATACGCTCTTCCCGTTCCATGCTGCATAGATCCACAAAAGGAACGCGGACACAACCGACCTTATGGTCGCTGCCAGAATCGGAGGGACCCCTTGGTTGCTGATCTTGATGCTCACCATATTTCCGCCCCAGAGCAGACACAACAAGACCAGAAGCACCACTCCCGTGGCAGGAATATGGGCTGAATTCGCTATTGGGTGGGCCCCACCGAAGTACTCTCGGATCTTCAAGGGTTCTTCTCCGTCCCCTTCCGGCACCGAAACATACCCATTCCCTTCCAGGTCATCACGACCTCGCGATGCTGGTTCAGCGCCTCGATGTACGACCGAATTGTTCCTCGATCGGGTTTCGACCGAGAGACCCTGGATTCGAGCACAGTCACGCGAACCGAAAGGGTGTCGCCGGGACGAACAGGCTTGCGCCAACGCAGCTCGTCTACACCGGGCGAACCCAAGCTGGCCACCCGTGAAACGTAATGGTCAACCAGAAGCCGCATGACCAGGCTCGCGGTGTGCCACCCGCTGGCGATCAATCCGCCAAAGGCCGACTCCTTTGCCTTCTCCGGATCTGTGTGAAAGGGCTGCGGATCGAAGCGCTTGGCGAATTCGATAATTTCGCCCTCCTCAATGGTAACCGAGCCGAACTCGTGGACGGCTCCGACAACGTAATCCTCGAAATAGCGGTTTTGAGCAGGAGATGTGAATGTCATAGTCTTTCTAGAACTCCTTTGGTTTGCCCTGGAAATCCATCTGTTCTTGTCTCTGAACTCGCCATTTGTGGGCGTTTACCTGGATTGAACCACGAATTATAGCAGCATAAGACTTCGGGGCAAGCCCATTTCCGCATCATGACCAGGAGACAGGGAAACGCCGGCGTGAGGGACTCCGACCGCGAGGAAAGGAAAGACGTACGGAAGGGCTGGATGAGGCTGTCCACCACAATGGGTGCGCGCTGTCTGGTTCCCAGGCTCCGCCTGGGAACCAGACAGCGCTGTCAAGGTGTTATCAACCAAAACAGTCGGCGGGCACAGTCCGTCCCACAGAAAGCGTGTCGCCCAATTGTAGGACGGGCCGTGCCCGCCGTATCATGGTTGCCGATAAGGCACATGAGAAATCAAATTGCTTGTACTGATTCAGCTTTCAACCGGCACCAATGATCACCTCAAAGGGAACAGAGTCTGAATTCGCTGAGCGGCCATGATGTCCCCGGAGGCTTTCAATTTGCCGGTCATGAAAGCGGTCATGCCGTTCAAGGTGCCGTTGCACATGGCCAGCCAGTCCGCGTCCGCCATGGTGAGGCTCACGGTAGGGCTCTCGTGAACGCCCTTGCTCACCTGGCACGTGCTGTCCTTGACCACGATGTTCCAGTCTCCTGCTTCATCACCCGTGATGTGGAATTGAAAAACCATGTTCAGGCCGGCCGCTGCTGCTGCATTAAAAACCTGTGACATGTTTTCGAATACTTCGGTAACGGTACTGAGTGCCATGTCTGTTCTCCTCTCTATTTGATGCTAAGCGTCACGCCAACGCGGGCGTGGGTCACGCGGTTACGAATATCGGAAATAACTTGTCTCGTTCCCAGGCTCCGCCTGGGAACGAGGATCTACCGAGCTTTCGGTCACTTCAACATGTCACGCGAAAAGCCCAGAATGTTGCGCGCGATCACCAGCATCTGAATCTGGCCGGTGCCCTCGAAGATATCGGTGATCTTCGAGTCTCTCATCCACTTCTCGGCCAGCCATTCTCGCGAGTAACCGAGCGGCCCGAGGAGTTCCACGCACTTCTGAGTAACCAGAGTAGCCGCGCGGCCGGCTTTGGCTTTGGCTATGGAGGCTTCCAAGCTGTTCCTTAGCTTGTCGTCCAGCATGGATGCCGCGCGCCAGTTGAGCAACCGCGCGACTTCAAGATTGGCCTCCATCTCCATCATTGTCTTTTGCACGTAATTGAGTTTGTGGAGGCTAACGTCGTAGGGGAAGGAGTAGCCTTCGGCTTCCAGCTTCTCTTTGGTGAACTCCAACGAGGCTCGGGCCACGCCGATGGCCATGGCAGCCACACCCGGCCGGGTGGCGTCAAAAGTGGCCATTGCTCCGCCCAGGCCCTCTCGCCTCTCTGCGACCTCCGGGCTGCCCAGGATGTTGTCATAGGGGATGCGGCAGTCCTCCAAAACAATCGAGGCCGTGTCGGACGCGCGGATACCTAATTTGTGCTCCAGTTTGGTAACCGTTATCCCTGGTGTGCCCTTCTCTACGACGAAGCTCTTGATTGCGGCCCGACCCTTGCTTTTGTTCAGGGTGGCCCAGACCACGACGGCTTCGCTGTGAAAACCCGATGTAACGAATATCTTTTCGCCGTTAAGAATCCACTCGTTTGTCTCAGGGTCGAGCTTGGCTGTGGTGGTGATCGCGGCGGTATCCGAACCCGCGCCCGGTTCGGTGATGGCCATTGCGGTAAACTTTGCCCCGAATCGGGCCTTTTGTTCCTTGGTGGCAACTGCGTCAATGGCCGAATTGCCTAAACCGCGAACGGGAAAGGCGAGCATGATCCCGACGTCGCCCCAGGAAAGCTCTTCCATGTTTACCACCAGGGAGACATTGGGTTCGGAGGTTCTTTTTCCATCCGCGTCCGGCTTGCTTCCACTGCCCTGTTTGAAGGTCTTGAGGCCCATCCTCTCGACCACGTCATATAGCTGCTGCACCTTATCATGCTCGTGGTCGTCATAGTACCGAGACACCGGCCTGAACACACCTTCTGCAAGAGCACGGACCATTTGTCGGCCTTGTTCGGTTGCCGGTAGTAGTTCAAAGTCTATCATCCAGTTCTCCTTTTGAAACGGCTCGATTGTTCAGCGCAGAATCGGTCGTTGCTATGGTCGCCGGCCCGTTTCAGCCTATGGCCAGACCTTCCATGGTGGAAAACCCTCGGCCGTTCCGGAACCACATCTCCACAGGATGCTCACGGATGTACCCGTGGCCTCCCAGGATCTGCACGCCGTAATCGACAACTTTCATAGTCTGCTCGGCGCAATACATCCTTGCCAGAGCTGCGTCTCGTGTGGCGTCCTCGTTTCGATCCAGGCGCCAAGCCGCGCGCCATGCCAGCATACGCATACCATCTACCTCCATGGCAGACTCGGCCAGCATGAAAGCAATGGACTGGCGGCTGGCAATGGGTTCCCCGAATGCATACCTTTCTTTGGCATAGTCCAGGGCGTACTCGTACGAAGCACGGGCAACTCCAACCGCCATGGCGCCAAGGACCGACCTCGAGAGATTGGTTAACCTCATGTAATCAATCCCCCGGTCCCCGCCCACCAACCGCGATTTGGGCACTACACAGTCTTCAAAAGTCACTCGAAACAAGGGCAGAGGATTGAGCCCCAGGTTCTTTTCCCGCTCACCAATTTTGAGACCCGGTGTGCCCTTGTCCACAATTATGGCTTTTACCGAGCCGGGCCCCGCACCTTCGGCCGCTGAGGCGTAAACCAATATGTGCTCGGCCTGATCGGCCATAGGCGCCATGCACTTGACGCCATTGAGGACTATCTCGTCTCCTTTGGTCTGTGCGATGGTGCGAAGATCCATCGGATCGAACGTTATCCTCGGCTCCATTAAGGCTGCCGTGACAGGGAAGAATTGTTCCCCGCAGAGTTTTGGCAGCCACTCTTCCTTCTGTTCCTCGGTACCGAATTCGAGGATGGGTATCATCATTAAGAGAGGAGAAAGGGCCCCCAGGGTGAGACTTACGTCGCCCCAGGCCAACTCCTCGACCATTATGGCCGTAGTAACCGCGGAACGACCCAGTTCATATCCGCCGTATTTTTCGGGGATTGCGTTGGCACAAAAGCCCAGTTCCCATACTTTGTTCAGGAGTTCGGCCGGAAATTGGGCCTCTTCGTCGCAATTCCGGGCAATCGGCCTGAGTTCCTTGGCCGCGAACTTTCGGGTCATGTCCTGGATCTGCCGTTGATCCTCGTCCAGGGTAAAATCAGCCATTTAACCTCCATGCGATAGATGTCTGTTACGTGAATCGCTATGAGATTCGAGCCTGGACCGCGGTCCAATGTTTAAGCGTCCTTGACGATGTAACATGCGTCGTCGGTCGCGGTACCTTATCCAGGCTACTGTCAAGTGTTGCCCCTGTGCCTCGGCTAGTGCCGAGAATCAAGGGTACCGCATGAGGTTATACTCGTCACCTGAAAGCTGTCAAGCAAAATAGACAAGTGATCAATTTACCATTTGCAACATATTGATATGTAAGGTTAACGTTGGTTCGTTATTGGTTTATTATTGACACAAGCCCCCCCCGGGATTATGCTCTCGAACGGAAACCCATCGCCCTCGCAGACGACCCATTGTGATGAGGCCTACATGGAAGTGTTCCATCCCAATGCCGCTCCCTCCTCACGTCTCCATTTAAGATGTGGTGCACCTCCGAGGAAGGGGCCGAGGATCGCCGTGTTTGTGCCAGGGAATCGTGGGCCTCTCCGGAGAGTTTTGCAGCGAAGGGTGTGCTCCGGATCATGGATGGCGTTGGAACCGGGCTTCATTCGAGCGACCACCGAAGGACCGGGGTGCTTGACAGTACGGGTTACAGGAGAAGACATTGAAGTTAAGTGAACTCGCCAAAGCGACCAATGTTCCTAAGCACACAATTCAGTTTTACCTTCGGGAAGGTCTCCTTCCGAAGCCTCCTCTGAAGCGGAAGAAGCTCGCAGACTACGGCGAAAGCTATATAGATGAAATCGAATTTATCAAAGACCTTCAGGAAAACCACGACCTGCCGGTTTCAGTGATTAAGCAGATCATCAGGAGACAGCGCAAAGTATCGAGATTAGAGCGCTCATTATTCCGCATTCAGACCAAGTACCTTAGCCCGAGGGCTCACCTGCTCACGAGAGGAATAGCAGGAGAAGAGAACTTCAGGGAAGCGACCGGGCTGGGGGCCAAATGGCTTCAGAAATTCGAAGACTGGGGCATCATAAAGCCGGAGCTACGCGACGGAGTGAAGAGGTACGATTACGACGACCTGATGCTCGGCAGGTTGATAGTGGACATGGACGTTATTGGCCTCGGTCCCAAGGACGGGGCCGACCCTGAAGCCCTACTGCACGCGGTCGAACGATTTCGGGAACTCCTGCAGCAAATCAACGGTTATTTTGCCGAGCGTTATTGGGGCAAGCTCTCCGAGGAGCAATTTTTCGAGAAGGGAACGCAAGCTCGCGAGATATACGCGATTTACTGCTACCACTTGTTTCGCAGATTGGCCAAAGACGACACACGGGAACGTGTAATCCGCATAGAACAAGAGAAGGCGAGTCGTAGGTAGAGCGCGGCAGAAGCTCGTTGCCCAACCGCAGGCCTTTAAAACCCCAAAAAAGAACATTGAAATACTGATTAACGTCTGTCAATTAGGGAGAGTCTAAAAAGAACGGACGAGCGAATCGGAAGTGTCTTTATTGCCCCCCAAGGGAACGCGGCTAACCGGGTGCGGCAAGCGCCATCATGAGGAGGTATCAAGGCATGAGACCAGGGCATTCGATAACGATCATAAGCTGCTTGGCACTGTTGTTGGTCGCGGCCTCTTTCTCCGAAGCCCAAGCCCAGACGTACCGGAGCGCGGTGGTTGTCTCCATAGACAGACCTGAGAATTGCCTCAGGGTCAGAAGCGGACCGGGCACCAGCTATCCAATCGTGGGATGCGTACGCATGGGGGAGCGTCTGCAACTGACCGGCGCGTGGAGTCAGAACAACTGGGCCGAGATCGACCTGCCTGCAAAAGGATGGGTCACGGGGTCTCAGATTCGGCGTAGTGCGACGGTTTACGTGCCGGGAGTCGTCGTTCCCGCTCCTGCTGTAACCTACGTCGAGCCGTCTCCGGTGGTCCGCACTTATGTCCGCACCCCTTATTATCCTTATCGGCGCTACGGGTATGGCGTTTACGGTGGCCCCGGTGTTGGAGTGCGAGTCGGGCCCGGTGGCGGTGTGGCGGTTCGCGCCGGTGGCGTGGCCGTTGGTGTCGGTCCAAGGGGTGGCTGGGGCGTAAGAATCAGGTAGCAGGCTGGATTTTTCTGGGGAGTGACTTTTTGCAAAAAGTCCCTCCCCAGACCCCTCCTCAAAAACTCTCGCGACTCGCCACACCATTGCCGCCAAGGCCGACAATGGTGCGGCGCGCGGGTCCGTGGCATCCAGCAGGCTCCTCGCCCTATCCACTATTGAAATACATAAGACGGCGGGCACAGCCCGCCCTACAGGATGGGCCTCGTGCAAGGGTAGGGCGGGCTGTGCCCGCCGATTGCTATAGTGACGCGCATTCAGTTTTGCGGAACACGAAAGAGGGCACGGCACGCCGTGCCCCTACGCCAAAACGAGGCCCTGAACCCGGTTGTAGGGGCACGGCGTGCCGTGCCCAACAAGACCGTGGCGTCGAAGGGTCTCAGGCAGAATCCCCTTGTCACCGAAATACGGGCTAGACGCCTGTCTCCACCAAGCTATTTGTGGTGCGGTTTGCTACTTTTGAAAACATCCGCGGGCATTTTGCTCCAGGAACGAAGCAACAGCGCGTTTATCAGCCTTGCCTTCGGCAACATCGCGAATCAGCTTCTCAAGGGCTTCTTCATCCGTTTGGAGTTCAGCCCCATTCATTTCCAGGAAAACTATTGCTGCCACCGCGCCCGTTCGCTTGTTGCCATCATAGAATGGATGATTTTTAACGATGTGGAACAGATAGGCTGCGGCCATCTCGGACAGACTTTGGTGCAGATAAGTCCCCTCAAACATGGAACTGGGCATGGAAATTGCCGACTGCAAAAGTCCTAAATCGCGAACGCCGCTTAAACCGCCGTAGCGCCGAATCTGATCGCGATGGACATCCAGTATTTCGTCCAGGCCTAGAAAGACGATGTCCACGTTTTATTCCGCTAAGCGTTGGAGCATTCGGCCATATTTTCGATTGGCTGTACCCAACGCTTTTCGGAACTTGCGTTGACGCTCTTCATCTCTTACCGGACTGATCAGCAACACTTGTCCATCGGTGGAAATCTCCAGCGGCGTGTCGGAATCAATCTTGAGCAATTCCAGCACAGGCCGATCAATGATTAAGGCCAGGCTGTTGCCGTGCTTGGTGAGCTTCTTGATCATTGAATCCTCCGGCCCTGTTGGGTCATCGTACGTACAATGTATCACTCACAAACGTGAAGTGCAAGCCTTGGGCGCCACGGACCTGGCCCCGTCCATTGCTGCTCGGTAGCTTATGTGGTTGACGGCTCATCTGCCGATCGGTATGGTGGGAAACGGGAATATGAGGTCTAGCTCTGCACATGATGGTGGTTATCGCAGCGTGCAGAGTGGTATGAGACCATTGGGAGGTCTGCTCGCGAACAGACCCGAATCAAGCGACGGTATCCGGACTGAGCGATTCGCAAGAGAGGAGAAGCACTGCGTAAATCCGATTTCTAGTCCGGTACTGAGGTGTGTAACCAGGAAACTTAGTGAATCATATCTCCATGCGAGAGGTGAAAAATGAGGGCGCTTCTTGATAACTCTACCCTCACGGCTGCGTTTAGGGCAATCGGATTGATACCGAACCCCAACAGAGACCTCTTTGACCTGGATGTTAGTGCGCTCAGGGTGCTTATCGACAACCTCATAATCTCCGATGAGATATACATACTAGATGATTACAAACCGGAATTCAGTGAAGAACGAAAGGCCTGGCTTCCCTATGACTTTGTCAGCTTTGAGAGCATACCCGAGCCCTTAAGTAATCGGATGTTGAAGCACGCTAGAGCCCACGTCCATAATTGGCATTTAGGCCAACATCTGGCAACGGACTTTGCGGAATTGTTCAATGACATGGCGATACTTTTTCGCCACGCCTGGAGAGGATCTGAATCATTCCTTGTGCTCAAAGCGTTTGGCGTCGAAAACAAGTACAATAACACAGTAACAAGGTCTCTAATTCAATTTCTGCCCAAGTCGGGGGATGAATCTCAGAACCTGCGAGAATTTTCGCCAAAGGCCTATAACCGCGCGACGGTGGGCCTTGCGAAAGCTGTTGCCTGGTCTGCAATTCGAACCGTTTACTATAGACAAGCAGGCAAGTTGCTGGGTTGTGACTACATGCCACACCCCTTGAGAAACATGTATAACGCCAAATGCATTCTTTATGATAACCACCCCAACACGAGAAAAATTAAACTTCATTCCGCGCAGCTCCCCCCTGAGCGGGACAGGCGCTATGAAGAATATATTAGAGAGCGAAACTATCTTAATGACATGAATGGATTCTTTCGGCGTTTCTGGCAAAGTTGCAACGAAAAGGACGACAATGTTTTTGGAATTCAGACGTTTGATGTGGAGATGCCTCCGTTCTTGAGTTATGTGTTGCGCCAATACGAGCACAGTATGTTCGGAGGTGGTGGTGAAAACATAATAAACATGGCCTTGGAGTTGCGCGAGTCTGAGGGGCCTAAGCGCCTACGCGAACTGCTTAAATACATATATGTGGACTGTAAAGACATCGACAGGCCTTCGGCTCTTAGGGCATTCGCTGCCGAACTTCGTGGCCTAAAGGAAAGGCTTCAGGTGTACCTTGGGTACCAGAGAGAACGGATCAACTTAAGTGCAAAAGTGGTGTCCTACAATTTTTCGGTCCCCAGGTTTATGACTAAACCTTTCTATCCATATAAGCCACATTTGGCATTCATACGTGACGTTATACTCGAACTGGCTAGTGTGGAAGCAATGGGGCGGCTAACTGACTTTCTGTGGACGCGTACACATGGAAAACACGGGCTGCCTTAAACGGGGTGGAGCCGAGGGAATGGACTTACTTAACGGCCACTCCGACGAGACGCGGCTCCAGCATCTAAATAGCTGCCTTCATGGAACGAGTCAAGGAATTTTCGGTACTATGAAAACACACTTTGCGTCTCCCGCGACCATCCGGGTTTGCTCGGTCGTGGAGAGCCCGACTTGTCCAGAAGCGAGCGAGCACCGGACCTCAAGCTACAAGCGGATGAGATCCGGTGACTTGGATCAGCACTAGGCCGCGAACGGGTCGCGGTTCAAAAGGCCGGAGGTCATTTTTCTCCAGGGCGTGGGTGTACGCGCGGCAATCTGATATTAGGGTCGAGCCAGCCAATTAGTATCCAAGCTTCTTGCCGGTCATGCTCTCGATGTCGATTCTGATGATGGCGGCCTTGTTTACCTTTTCTTCGGGAAATTCGTAGCTAAGGGAAGGCGAATAGTGCTCCATGATGATGGCGAGGCCTTCTAATTTTTCGGAGAAGTCTTCTACAATGTGGGCTTTTCCGAAGCCGATTATACTGAGGAATTTGGCGGTCCAGTCGCAGGCGGCTTCAGCATGAACCACTTCCACGTCACATTCCATTTCAAAGCAAACGTTGCTGTTCTGCCGCAGGATGTCAATTTTCATTCCTTTGAGCGAAGAATGAAAATAGATTCGATTGTCCTTGAAACCGAAATTTACCGGCACAACGTATGGAACATCGTTCAGGCTCAGACCGACACGACAAACCTGCGCTTTTAACATAATGGATTTCAGGATCGCCGGATCGGTAATCTCTCGGTCTTTCTTTCGCACTGTCACTCCTCCTCATGAAGCCTTTTCTCTGTGCTTGGCCAAATCATCCGCGGTGACAAACCATTTCGCGGCCCTGTAATGTCCCATGCTCTTTCGGTATATCATTAGGACAAGGATCGCGGTAAAAAGCACGCCCGCTGCCACCAGCATCGTTGTCAGGAAAAGGAAGCTCGCTGCCGTGTATCTCCCCAGCGGCTCAGGAAGATTAAGCTCAGGCTTCCCGGGAACGTAGATGATGCTGATCGGGCCTTTTTCTTTGACTCCGAGCCACAAGTCCTCATCCACGGAGGCTCGTTTGGTTATGGTCTTGGAGTCCGCCCGGAACGTATACAGCAGATAATAATTTCGGGAAGGCGGATCGTCCCAGTCCTCAGAGGTCTTTCCCACTACGATGCCGGTGATGGAAATGCCTTCGCGGCCAAGGAGCCACTCCAGATGGATTTCTTCAAGACCCCAATAACCGGCCAGAAGTGAAGCTCCACCAAAGAAAGCCATTGCGGCCGCGCCGACCCAGAAGTTTCCCGGGCCAAGATTCCGTGTGTCATACGATCTCATTAGACGATACTTTCCAGGGAGAACCATACTCGGCCAACTGCTCTGAGGCAAGAAGGTTTCTCCCTTACGGATTTGGGATTCTTCGGGGTGCCAACGTGCGTATTCCGTCTTTCAGAGGCAGGGCTGTTTTTGTGGGGCAGTCCCGCGAGCCGCGGGATTCCAGCCTGCCCCACAATTCTCCGACATCTTCATGGGAGATGCCTACCTCATGTGTAACTTACTCTTTTCATGAAGTCACAAAAATGTATGTTCTTCCAGTCAACCATCTGATATGTTGGGCTGGTGATGGAAATCCGGATTCGGTGAGACTAAAAGGAGGGGGCTATGCTCAAGAAGATACTGGCGGTTTTGGCGTTATTTATCGGGATCGTGTGCGTTTATTTCCTTGTGTGGCCTGTTCCTATCGAGCCGGTCGCATGGCAATCGCCGCCAAATCCGGGATACACCGGCCCGTTTGCTCGAAACGAGCGCCTCAAGGGCCTTCAATTACTTCCCATAGGAAAAAACCACGGCCCTGAAGATGTGGTCTTGGATCAGCAAGGCCGGATCTACGTGAGCACCGGCGAGGGCTTCATCGTGCGGCTGAAGCCCGATGGGACCTCCCCAGAGGACTGGGCCGATACCAAAGGCAGGCCTTTGGGACTCGCATTCGACCCGAAGGGGAACCTGATAGTTGCCGACGCGTACCGGGGCCTCCTGTCAGTGGCCCCCGACGGCTCGATCAGCGAATTGGCGACGGTTGCGGATGGCATTCCGATCCGATACGCGGATGACGTGGATGTGGCAGACGACGGCAAGATCTACTTTTCGGACGCGTCCACGAAGTTCGCAGCCAAAGACTACGGCAGCATGGGAGGCAGCCTCCTGGAAATCATGGAACACGGTGGGACTGGAAGATTGCTCGTGTGGGAGCCGGAGACGCGAAAAGCCCGCACACTCCTCAAGGGCCTAGATTTCGCGAACGGCGTTGCGGTTAGCCACGATCAGACCTATGTGCTGGTGAATGAAACGGGCAGCTATCGCGTCATCCGCTATTGGATAGCCGGCCCTCGAAAGGGAACGTCCGAGCCGTTGGTGGAAGCCCTGCCCGCATTTCCGGACAACATAACCCGCGGGCTGGACGGCCGATACTGGGTGGCATTGGTTGCTCCACGCAATCCGCTCGTGGACAAGCTCTCGGACAATCCCTTCGCCCGGAAGATGATTCAGCGTATGCCGTCCTTCATGCGGCCGAAAGCCGAATCTTACGGCCACATCATTGCCGTCGACGGCAACGGCAAGATTCTGCTGGACCTGCAAGACCCTCAGACTACTTATCCTCAGAATACCGCAGTCACGGAAACCAAGGATTTTCTATACATTGGGAGTCTTACCGCGACGGTTTTGGCTCGTCTACCCAAGGACAAGCTCGGCCTCAAGTAGCAGAGAGTGTGATCGGAACCTTCTGTGCCAGATCTCGGCAAGAGCGCCTCCGTCGCAGGGCAACGTGCAGACTGCCAGGACGCGGTGACCCCAAAGCATTGCACCCTACGGTTTTTTCGAGAGATGCGGTTCGCTTTGCTCACCGCATCTTACACGAGGATGTTTGTCCCCAGTTAGAAGAACCCTGCTTATTACTTGCTTTGTGTCTTCCGCCAATGGCGGAAGACACAAAGCAAGCATGATACGGGAGTTTTTGGAGAGGGGTGCGGGGAGGACCTTTTTGCAAAAAGGTCCTCCCCGCAATTCTTACTCCCTTACTACTACACCACTGCGTATAGAGCGGCTCCGAGAGCGCCGGTAATTTGCGGATGCGGCGGTATGGCGACGGGGCTGGCGGTATGCTGTTTGATGAGTTCCGCGAGGAAAGGGTTGTGTTCGATCACGCCACCGGTGAGTACGACGGTGTCGGTCAACACGTCCATTTCCATGATTCGCTTCACCACGGAATGGAAGAGGCCTCTGACGATCTGTTCCACTCGATGGCCGGCCTTGATCTTCTCCAGCACCTCCGTGGCTGTAAAGACCGTGCAATAACTTCCCAGAGCGACTTCACCGTCCGCGTTTCGAGCCAGTCCGTCAAGGTCTTGGAGCGGGAGGCGGAGCCGCAAAGCCATCTCTTCAAGGAATGCGCCTGTTCCGGCAGCGCATTTTCGGTTCATTTTGAAACTCACCCGATGCCCGTCTTTGTCCAGCTTTATGACCTTATTGTCCTGTCCTCCGATGTCCACCACCGTGATCGGGCCGGGAAAGAAATGCAGACAGCCCCGACCATGACATGAGATCTCCGTCCGATTCGACGACGCGAAAGGAACACTCCTCCTACCGTATCCCGTCGATATTACGGACGTAACATCCGCGCGGTCGAGTCCCGCGGCCCGTAAACACTCTGTCCACGCGGTCTCCGACGCAACCTCGAAATCAGTGCCGGAATAAAGCACATGACTCCCGAGGATGCGCTCCTCTTTGTCAACTACTACTGCCTTAGTCGTGCAGGAGCCGACATCGACTCCGCCTCCAAAATCGCGCGCCATGTGTCACCTGTGGGGTGGGTGAGATGTGGAGGTGAGGGAAGGGGAGGGAGGAGATGGGGAGAAGAGAGGAGAGAGGAAGCCGGGGAGGGCGTTTTTGCAAAAACGCCCTCCCCGGACCCCACCCCAAAAACTCCTATATCTTCTTTAAGGAATTCGTTGCCTTCGCCATGATGCCGATGTCACGGAGCCTCCTCGCCCTCTCAGCCAACTTTACCTCAACGCCGTTCTGAACCCGCAGTCGCAAGGAGGGCCGGCGACAGATTTGCCTTCAAACCCTGACCAGGGCCGACTTCTGTTTCCGTTCATCGTTTTGACGAAGAGCGTTCCTTGTTTCCAGGCCCTGCCTGGAAACAAGGAACGTACAATGGAGTTTTTGGGGAGGGGTGCAGGGGAACCCCTTTTTGCAAAAAGGGGTTCCCCTGCAAATCCTTCTCCTCTTCTCTCTTCTCTCTTCCCTTTTCCTTCTTCCTTCCTCCTCCCGCGTCACCGTTGGTCGTCTAGTTGTTCGATGAATGCTTCTATATTGGTCTTAGTTTGTTCTTCGGAGTAGCATCGCAGGTCGTTAAGGTCGCCTTGGATTACCAGCGAGGGGACCTTGAGGCGTTTGGTCATGCGTTGGGGCATGGAGTAACGGCTGTTGGAGTTGTTCGGGCATGTTTTCGCGTCGTGGAAAATCACGCCGTCCACCCCGAAGCGCTCGATCCATTGGTCCATGTACGCCTCTTTATAGGATTCGTCTCGAACGATAAAAAGCTCCGTGTACGCTCTGGCCATGGACTCGAAGGGTTCCGCGGGGTCGAATGCGTCAAAGATCCAGCTATTGCAGTAGGTTGACGCGACGATATTTGTTTTGAGCGATGAAAACTGGTCGCTCAGATCCCTGAGCTTCCCCCAGATGGGCATGCCGTCCCAGTAGATCCTGTGGCGTTCGCCGTCTATTGCCGCGGTCTTTTGTGCAATGCGCTCGTCCAGTTCGTTCAGGAGCAACTTATAGTACTCCACTGCTTCGGGCAATCCTCGGAGGACCACCGCCGGAGCCATATGAATACTGGCGTCGAAAAAGGTCAACGGCGCGGGCTTGGCAGCTCCGCATTCCAGGACTTGTCGCCAGAGCCTGGTGCATTCCAGGGAAAGCGATACGACCTCACGGAGCCGATCCACGTCGAATCGATTCCCGGACACTTGCTCCAGGGTGGGGATCATGGCTTTCATCTGAGCTGCCAGATCCGTGATGTGGTACTGTTGGACCGCCTTAATGTTTCGGTGCGTGTGTATTCCCACGAGCGGAACATCCCATTCACGCGCGTAAAAGGCGAACCAGTCCTGAACGTCTCGGCACTGGTTGGTGTTATAGACCAGAATGTCGGCCTTTGGGATGGATTCCAACCCATAGGACTTGGTCAGCGGCGTCTGTCCCTTGAGGTAGGCGCCCACGTCGGACGTGAGGTAGGAACAGATGTCCGGCGAGTACCCGATTGAATTGGCTACCGGAATGAAATCCGTGGCCATGCGAGTCGCGCCCAAAAGAGCGCCGTGATTTTCAGGATAATAGACGAGGAATCCCATAGCGTGGAGGAGTTCCGCGGGTCCTACGGAAGTGCACCAGGCAACTTTGGGCCGGCCGGCCTTTTTCGCTGCATCCAGCGAGTGAAAATGATCGGCCATCAGTCTTTTCATTTCAGAAGCCGCTGCGAACGACTTTCTTTTAGCCTTATCTTGCTCGGCCATGAGTGTCTCCGGTAGAAGCGATTTCACGATGTTGTATTTTGTTCAACACGTTAAAGAATAATGAACGACCGGTATCAAGTCAAGGTTTAACGAAGATGGAAGCGAGTTCTGGCCTTGCGGTGTTCATTCCGGTGAACTCGTGCCTATGCGCTTTCAAATGAGTACCATTGAAAAGTTGGTTCCTTGCCGACCCTGGCAGATCTCCTCCGCTACGAACGCCTGACCTGACTTCGCTTCAGAGACCTGCCAGGGTCGGCTGCACCCATTGTCACCTGTTTGACCGCGCATTGGCACCACTCATTCCACCAGTTGGGTACGGAACAGACTGCTTCGCTTCCAATAAGCCGCGGTTTGGTATATTTTCCCATTTGCCGGCCGAACCACGGCATCCGAGGGCGTCCGAATGTGCGGAATTTGCGGAATTGTTGACTTCTCAGAGAAACCGTTCAGTGGAACGGTTGAGGCTATGACCTCCAGCCTGAAGCACCGAGGTCCCGACATGGGCGGGACTCATGCTTTTCCCGCGTGTGTTTTCGGGTTCCGAAGGCTGTCAATAATCGATCTTTCCGTTTCCGCCGGGCAACCCATGCTGTCACAAGATGGAACCACCGCGGTGGTTTTCAATGGCGAGATCTACAACTTCCGTGAAATCCGCAAGTTCCTGGAAAGCAAAGGCCATAGGTTCCGGACCCAATCGGACACTGAGGTCTTGTTGGAGCTGTACCTCCAAAAAAAAGAAGCCATGCTGGATGACCTCAACGGCATGTTCAGCTTCGCTATATGGGACGATCGCGAGAAACGACTGTTTCTGGCACGCGATCGTTTAGGAAAGAAGCCGCTTTATTACACTCATGCCAAGGACAGAGTCAGCTTTTCGTCTGAGCTTTATTCTCTGCTTCGAGATCCGGCCGTTCCTCGAGACCTGAATAATCAGGCGGTTTTTGAATACCTTCTTTACGACTTCATCCCGGCTCCGGACTCGATTTTCAAGGGAGTGTTCAAACTTCCCGCTGCTCATGCGGCGATCTTCGATGCCGGGGGATTTCGCGTTTGGCGTTACTGGGAGCCCCCTTTTCCTGAGGAATCGAACGACTACCCATCCCAGAGAAGCGCCCTGCTGGACTTGCTTCAAGATGCAGTTCGTTTGCGGCTCATATCGGACGTGCCCCTGGGCTCTTTTCTCAGCGGGGGCCTGGATTCCACCTTGATCACGGCCCTTATGCGCGAAAACGTTTCCAACAGGGTACGGACATTCAGCATATCCTTTCCGGGAACCAGCCATGACGAATCTAAATGGTCCAGGCTGGCCGCGGAGGCTCTAGCAACCGATCACAGCGAGCAACCGGTTGATTACGGTGTTGAAGACCTGTTGCCGAAGATGGTTCGCCATTTTGGTGAGCCCTTCGGGGATTCATCAGCGATCCCTACCTGGCGCCTTTGCGAAATGACCCGGCAGCACGTTACCGTGGCCCTGTCCGGTGATGGGGGCGACGAACTCTTTGGCGGGTACGAAAGGTATCTGGCCCGCCGCGTTCAACTGATCTACGATCTGTTGCCAACCGCGCTGAGACGCAAGGTCATAGAACCCTTGGTACGGAGTTTGCCTGCGACCACGGACTATTACGGAACCAGCGCGGCCAAGAAGTTGCTTCTTTTCGTGGAGGCGTCCGGACGTATTCGTGACAACCCTCTAGCAGTGGTGCCCAGGACCTTTTCGGTTCCACAAGTCGCGGGATTGACCGGTCTGCACTATCAAGCTGACTTGGACCCCGTAATCTCAGCCGCGAGACAATGGATGGGACTGGATCCAGTCAGCCGCATGATGCTGACCGACCTTCAGACATACTTGGCAGAGGACATCCTCACCAAAGTGGATAGAATGAGCATGGCTCACGCCCTGGAGGTGCGCAGCCCGCTGCTGGACTATCGAGTTGTCGAGCTTGCCGGCCGGATGCCGTTGAGGTTCAAGATAAGAGGCGTCGGGACCAAGAGGATTCTTCGCGATGCTGCACAGGGACGCGTCCCGGCCGAGATACTAGGGCGATCCAAGTATGGGTTCCAAATACCTCTTGGCTCCTGGTTCAAGGGTAGGCTGAAGAGTTGGGGCGAACAGCGGCTGATGGAGAGTACCCACGGTCTTTTCGACAAAAAGGGTGTTGAAGACCTTTGGAAAGAGCACCAACTGGGACGGGCCGATCATACTCACAGGCTTTGGCTGCTGATCTTTTTCAATGAGTGGCACGAGCAATTTCGACAAGAGACGGGCGTGATTTCCAGGACGGGATAAGGAGAAACGCTGTTTGCGGTCGAACCGGCCAAAGCCGGGAAAGGCTATGCAACTATCTCGTAGTTTCTCGCCTAAAAGCATTTGTCTAGGCGGACCCTCTACAAAGGGCCCGCCTAGACATTTTGACCATAGTAGCGATCTGCAGGGGATCTTACAGCCTTCTTTCCGGCTTCCACAAGACGAGACAACTCAGAATCGGCCATTGCTCCTTATCGCATGAACCCGGGGCTGTTTGGCATTGACGCCCGAGCCGCGGATCGCTTGGATACCTTGGCCGGAGGGGCACACGCCATGGGGAAACACGGGGGCGGCGGGCAGCACTTCACCGGGCAGGGCTTCTTCTGAGCGCAAAGAATGTTGTCGAGCAAACGAAACGGGGTGCCAATTATCCCCAGAATTGCACCTAAACAATCCCTCGGGCTGTCCAGCATTCCGCCTCCACCGAATCCCGGTCCGCACATTGGCGGAGGACATCCGGGGGGAGGGCACATTGGCGGCGGGCAAGCCTGCGGAGGGCAAGGTGCCGGCGCACACGCCTGTGGCGGGCAAGGCGCTGGTGCGCAGCCCTGAGGAGGACACGGCATCGGCGCGCAACCGGGGGCCTGATAGCCCACTGGCCCGCACCCCTGGGGCATGCAGGCCGGGGGAGGTGCGGAGCACTTCTTGGGTCCTACTTTCATGGGCATTTGCATCGGCGGCCCCATGGGACCGGGCATAGGCTGCATGTTGGCGAAAGCCTGTAAAGACCATGCGGCAATAAGCAGTGCGGCGATGGTCAGAACCGGAGCGATGCGCTTTCTGGTCATGAACCTCTCCTTTAACCATTACTCTGGAAACCGGCTGGCGCAGGAGGTATTAGCCGTTCCATATGAGTTTAGATAGAATTATCAGGTGTGAATATATCAAATTTGGATGCATTTTGTCAACAAAGTTATTTACCAGACTGTAACAATTCGATTATTACCGTACCAATTCCTTAGTACTTCACTTTAGCTCTGATCGGAAACCCACGCCCTGCGCACCCGGCAGAATCCCTTGGCTCCGCGGGAAAACTCCGTGATACCACTGCTCGGCCAAACGATGAATAATGCGGTGAATCGGACACGGACCTGCCAAGACCAAGATCCATGGCACCCCCGGGGCCGATATTGATGGGCTGTCGGGTGCCACTGACCTGGGCACCAGGTCAGTGCTGCTTTTGCTGCGAAGACGCCTTCACAGTTTGAAAGCGAGACGGTATGAAGCCTTCGTAGACGGGGCTCATGCAGTCTGCATAAACCGGAAAAGGTTCATCGGGAAGAAACTGGCAAATGGTTGAAATGAACGATATTATGCGAAAATAGAAGAAGAAGAGGGGACTCCTTGCGGGGAATGAAACGGTCTGTGTTCCCACGCTGTTACGGACTGTATAATCATTTGTAGGCAACTTGCCTCCATAAGTGCCCCTGAAGGATGCGCAGAAAATGATGACGCCAACCGCCATGTTCTTCTGGCGAAAAGTGGACCACCCCGGCCATGATAGCTGCCGCCTCTTCAAGCTATCCGATGGGTGGAGCCTTTCCGGAGCGGCCGTCTTCTGGGACGAAGGGATGCCGTGTCATTTTCGCTACGAAGTATCTGCGGACGGGGCGTGGAGGACGCGAAGCGCAAGTGTTTCGGGCTTTTTGGGCAAGAAGGCCATCGACCTGAGCATTAGATCGGTCGGGGCTGGAGAATGGCAGGTCAACGGCGTTTCAAAGAAGAGCGTGAGAGGATGTGTGGACGTTGATCTGGGCTTCACGCCGGCCACGAACAGGATTGCCCTAAGACGTCTGTCGCTGAAGGTGGGACAGCGCGCGGAAGCACCAGCCGCCTATCTAGAGTTTCCCGAGATGCGGCTCGTGATGCTCCCGCAAACCTACTTGCGGATTGGACCCACCGAGTACGAATACGAAGCTCCAACAGTAGGCTACTCCGGAACGCTGAGCGTATTGGCGTCCGGGGCCGTAATCAACTATCCGGGGTTGTTTGAGCTGGTAACGTCCGGCTAGCCCTTGGCCGCAAACATGCCGGACTAGCCTTTGTCCACAAACACCTTCTTGAACTTCGCGTGGGCTGATCGCGTGCAACTCCTCTGAAGCTCGGCAAACTGCGCCAAGAGCTTTTCTCCCTCAGCCGTCAGCCTTGAGCCGGAACTATTTGTATCTACGATCTTGAATCCCACCTGCCGCTCTGCATCCTTGATTTTTGCCCAAACGCTGCGGAAGGGAAGGTTCAGCTTGCGTGCCGCCTTGCTTATCGAACCCGTGAGCCGAACAGCCGTGAGAATCCGCAGCCTGCCTTCGCCGATTATGGGCTTTCCGCCTTCGTTTTCTATCCAGACTTTGCAGCGGAGCCTGACAGTCATCCTGGAAGTCCTCAGGCCGCCCGTCGGGGCGTTGTGAAATAGGCGGAGAACCGCCCCTGATAAACCACAGGGGCGGTTCTCCGTTTCCATGCAAACATCATTTCCCGGCGGCGTACTGGTAATACTTCTTGGGATCGTCTTTCACGATGAAGATCACTCTTACGTCGTCGGCGTTGAGGGCCGCGGCTTTGGGAAAAGATTTCTTGAGTTCGTCCACCCTTTTCTTTGCCAGCTCAACGATCTTATCCCTTTCCCCGAATGCCATCGTTCCGGTCGGGCATGACTTCACGCAGGCCGGAATCTGACCGGTGGAGATCCGTTCGAAGCACATGGTGCACTTGAACAGCTGCTTGGTTTTAGGGTCCTGCCGAGGGATGTTGTATGGGCAGCCTTCCAGGGTCTCCTTGAAGTTAAGGTCTTTGGTTTTGGGGGTGAAAAGAACCGCACCGGTTTTCTCGTCCTGAACTATTTCTTCCTTCTCTGCAGCAGCCATGCACCCGGGAGAAAGGCAATGTCTGCACTGATCGGTGAAAAAGTTCCAGTACACCTTGCCGTTCCCGTTAACTCCGTCCGCGAATCTCACGAGCTTCCAGGTGTCGGCGGACAGATCCTGCGGATTCTGGTAGCTGCCCCAGTTTTTAGTTGCTGTGGCCGGTAACTGATTCCACTGCTTGCAGGCAATCTGACAACCTCGGCAGGCAGTGCACTTGGAGGTGTCCACGAGTATTGAATATCCTTGCGACATCTCTTACACCTCCCCTTAAACTTTTTTGACATTGACCATGAAGCCCTTGTATTCGGGACACATGGTGTTGGCATCGCCCACTCCGGGAGTGAGCTGATTGGTTGAGTAGTTCTTATCGGACTTGGGCATGAGCCATCCAAAAGCAAACGGTAAGGCCACCTGATGCAGGACCTTGCCGGCCACCTTGAAAGGTCGAATGCGAGGTGTCACCATGGCGACGCATTCCACTTCGCCCCTTATCGACTCAACTTTCACTCGATCACCGTTCTTGATGCTGAGTTCTCCGGCCAGCTGCGGACTCATTTCGACGAAAAGCTCCGGCTGAGCCTCCAGGAGCCACGGCTGCCATCGAGTCATGGAACCTGAACACCAATG
Source organism: Desulfomonile tiedjei (assembly GCA_016212925.1). Taxonomy (NCBI): domain Bacteria; kingdom Pseudomonadati; phylum Thermodesulfobacteriota; class Desulfomonilia; order Desulfomonilales; family Desulfomonilaceae; genus Desulfomonile; species Desulfomonile tiedjei. The sequence goes on along the minus strand of JACRDF010000035.1, from coordinate 30,796 downwards.
CTCAGTGATGGTGTTCGTGCTGCATATGATAGGGAATTTCGGGTCTCCTGAAGCCACCTTGTCCATGTCGCTCTTGAAGATCTTAAACACGGGATTGATCACCTGAGCTGACATTGGGTTCTTGCCGAGCGGGTTTTCATAGGGTTCGTACTGCTCGGGGAAGGGTCCGTCCGCCAGGCCGGGGCCAAAGAGGAACGCCCTGCCGTCCGGCTTCATGATGAAAGGAAGTTTCCCTTTCTCCTTGTCGCTCATGGGAGGCGCCGGTCCGTCCGGGACATCGCCGACCCATTTGCCGCCTTCCCATTTAAGTAACGGCCTTTTCGGATTCCACGGGTTGCCGCTGGGATCGCAGGAAGCCCGGTTGTAAAGCACTCGCCGGTTTACCGGCCAGCACCAGGCCCAGTTTGGATTAAGCCCTAGGCCAGTCGGGTCTTCCTTTCCGCGGCGGGCCATCATGTTCCCTGCATTGGTGTAACTCGCGCAGAAGAGCCAGTTTCCACAGGAGGTGCTCCCGTCTGCCTGTAGGAAGGGGAACGCCGGGACCAGATCTCCCTTCTTATAAGTGACATCTTTGCCCGCGGGATCTTTCAGCGTCACATCCTTCAGGAAATAGCCGTTACATTCCTTGGCCATCTTGTGGGGGTCGAACTTTCCTTTGTCGTCCACGTAGTCCCACTTGAGGTTGAGAATGGGATCGGGATACTTGCCGCCTTCTTTTTGGTAAAGCTCTTTCAGCTTCCGAACCAGCCTGTTGACCATCTCTCCGTCGGCAATGGCATCCGCGGGCGGCTCGACCGCCTTGTAGCGCCATTGAACCAGCCGACCGCTATTGGTGAGACTCCCCTCACGTTCCACCGAACAAGCCGCGGGCAGGAGAAATACTTCAGTCTTGACCTTCTTGGGATCCATCCCCGGAGTGTGCCAGAAGGAAGCGGTCTCATTGTTGAAAATGTTCGCGTGTACCAACCAATCCAGGTTCGCAAGAGCTTTGAGAGTTTTATTGGTGTTAGGGTGACTTCCCGCCGGATTCTGGCTCCAGAGGAACATGCCCTTTATCTTTCCCTGGTACATGACGTCACACATGTCGAGCCAGGAATAGGTCACTCCGTCGTCCGCCTTGGGCAGCCAGGCGTAGCCAAAGTCGTTTTCCTTGGTCGCCTTGTCTCCATAGAACGACTTGAGCAGGCTCACGGTATACTTGGGCGTGTTTGACCACCAGTTGACGGATTGCACCTCCGCTGTTTTCGGTGTGTTGTCCTTGAGATATTGCTCGAGGGTCTGCTGCGCCCCCCGGGGAACCTTGAGGTACCCGGGAATAAGATGGAACAGAAGTGCCCCATCCGTGGAACCCTGCACGTTGGGCTGTCCCCGAAGCGCGTTGATGCCTCCGCCTGCAATGCCTATATTGCCAAGCAACAACTGAATGATCGCACTTGTCCTGATGATCTGAGTCCCAAAGGTGTGATGCGTCCAGCCCAGCGCGTACAGCACGCTCCCTGCTTTGTCTCTCACTCCGGTAGAGGAATACGCCTCGTACACCTTCAGGAGATCCTCCACCGGGGTCCCTGTGATTTCCGAGACCTTTTCCGGCGTGTACCGAGAATAGTGTTTCTTGAGGAGTTGAAGCACGCACCGAGGGTTCTTATAGGTCGGGTCCGTCTCGGGAACACCCTTGGCATCCCGCTTAAAGCCCCACGTGGACGCGTCGTACTTCCGGTTTTGGGGATTGTACCCTGAGAAAAGACCATCCTTGAAGTCGTACTTGTCTCCAACAATGTAGGAGGCGTTCGTATAGTTGTCCACGTACTCCTTGAAATACTTGTTCTTTTCTAGAATATAGTTGATCATCCCACCAAGAAAGGCGATGTCTGTGCCGGACCTTAACGCGGCATAGATGTCCGCGACTGCGGAAGTTCTCGTAAAACGGGGATCCACGGAAATGACGGTTGCCCCGTTTTCCTTGGCCTTCATCACCCATCTCATGCTGATGGGATGGTTTTCGGCAGCATTGCTGCCCATGATCAGGAGGCAATCACTGTTTTTCAGATCCACGTAGTGATTGGTCATTGCGCCGCGCCCGAACGACTCTGCCAGAGCCGCAACTGTTGGGCTGTGTCAAACCCGGGCCTGATGGTCCATATAAACGATGCCCAAGGCCCTAACCATCGCGTTCAGGCCCCAGATTTCTTCCATGTCGATGTTGGAGCTGCCCAGGTGTGCAATGGCCTCGGTTCTGTTGACCACCTGACCTTTGGCGTTCTTCTCGACAAAGGTGGCGTCACGGGTGGTCTTGGCCCGTTTGGCGATTTCAGTGATGGCCCAGTCCCAGCTTTTCTCCTCCCATTTGTCACTGAAAGGAGCCCTGTACAGGACTTTGGTCAACCGGTTCGGGTTGGCCGCTGTGGTCTGAAAGACTGACGCACCTTTTGCGCACAACGACCCTTCATTGGTTGGATGGTCAGGGTCGCCTTCGATGTTGATTATTTTTCCGGCTTTCGTGTCCGTACTCACGATGAGGCCGCACCCCACCGAGCAGTACGGACAAATGGATGTGGTGTTCTTCGCGCTCTTCATTTTGTCGATCTTGAGTTCATCGGCATACGCCTTCACCGGCCCAAGATCCAGCCCTAATGAAGAGAGCGCCACACCAGCTCCTAGCGCGCCGGAGATCACAAGAAAGTCCCGGCGAGTCAAATCCATGTGAACGACCTCCTTTCGATGATGTTCCAGAGCATGGATGGATGCGCTGCCCGACAACACGCGGCTATGACGAGACTGATTGCCTCAGCGGACAACCGGACGGTCCCCGACCCTTGGTCCTCTTTCCGGGCAGAACGCGTCACGAGATCCGTGACCGCCACGGAATCAGGGTCTCATCAAAATCAGCGGTTTTTGAGCAACGAAAAATAAGTCAAGAATGATCTGCACCTATGTCTGTCATGACATAATCGCCAAAAGTGGTCAAGATTAATTCGGAAGTAGCTCGGCAACCTGTGAACATCCTGCAATATTCCCGCAAAATCTCAGCCGAAACGTTATGGTGAAAAGCGCATAACCCCGGCAGTGCGTCGAGGAAGCCTTGTTCGATCCAATGTTTAAGTACCTAAGGTTTCCTCGCGGATTTCCGTACATCGGGTTCGCAGGACCTGTCCAAATGATTTGCTATGGGATCTGTGGCTTCGAGAGGGTCTTTGTTGACTTTCATGATGGAAATATGCTAATAATACTCGTAGCTTCAAAGCACTGTCTGTGTGTTTCGGCCGACAAAGCAGCAACCACCCGATGATCGTGTCGGGACGTGGAATAACTCATGCTGGTCAAATTCTGGGGTGTGCACGGCAGCCTGCCCCGACCCGGACCCACCACACTCAAATACGGCGGAAACACTGCCTGCGTCGAGGTTCGTTGTGGCAAGACGCTTATCGTCTTTGATGCCGGTACCGGAATCAGAGACCTGGGAGAAGACCTGTGCGAACGCTGCGAGAAATCGGGCGATAAGGACGAAAGGATCACGGGTCACATCTTTTTTTCACACTTGCACTGGGACCATATTCAAGGATTCCCCTTTTTCGCTCCTGCATACATAAGCGGCAATCAGTTTCATCTTTATGCCGCCCAGCAATTGGACCACACTTTTGAGAAGCTGATGCGTGACCAGATGTCTGAGCCCAACTTTCCAGTGGCATTGGACAGGCTGAGCGCGTCTATTACATTTCATGATTTGAAATCAGGGGAAAGAGTTCAAATCGGCGATGTGATGGTGTTTAGCGAGGAATTGAGTCATCCAGGCGGAAGCCTGGGTTTCAGGGTTGAATTCGAGGGGAAAAGCCTGGTTTACGCTACGGATACGGAACTCGTCGCAGAATTGTACACAACCATGCTAAAGCTCGCTGCCAATGCTGACATTCTCATTTTCGACAGCATGTTCACTCCCGAGCAATATTTGGGAACCGAAGACAATTGCTGCCGCCGCGATTGGGGACACAGCACCTGGGAAGGCGCGGTCGAGATCGCCAAAGCAGCCGGTGTCAAGCATTTGGTCCTTTTCCACCACGGCAACCAGGATAGCCTGGTGGATGAGATCCAAGAGAAAGCGCGAGAGAAATTCCCTCACACAACAGCAGCGTACGAAGGCCTCCAGGTAGAGATGTAATTGTTATAAAAAAGAACCATTCCAGAAATGGCTTTCCACCTTTTGGAAATGGCGACCACCGCCCAGAAGCAGTTATCAATCCGGGGAAATCACTTTCGTAGCCGCATTCATTGACTCGATCACTTCGTACATGTTGGTCACTTTACCCACCCTCAATTTGTCTTCGAGACCAAAAAACTGGAGGCACGTTCCGCAGGACAATATTTCCACGCCTCTTTCCTGGAGCATGGATACGGCCTCGACCGCTTCATCGTCAACAGTGGTAAGCTTGACGCCGGAATTGATGAAGACCATTCGCCACGGCTTCGGGTCAATGTCAATCCAAGTCCTGAGGAACCCGCGCATCAGTTTCTGTCCCAGTTCGTCATCTCCGCGCCCCATGCAGGCGTTCGCGACGTAGACCACGTTGCGCGTCTGAGCGGATGGCTCCGGAAGCGGGCATGGGATAAGCTGTTCCTGCGATTCCGGGCCGGCATTTGATTCCGCCTTCCGTATATCAATCTCGAATTGGCTCTGACCATTCTCCCGGATCTCAACCTGAAAGCCCTTGTTGCGGGCAAAACGGCTCACGTTTTCCCTGGATGTCTCGGTGTCCACGAGCACCTTGAAATGATCGGACAATTGCTCATCGATGACCCTTTTTGTTTCGAGGACCGGCTGAGGGCATGAAAGGCCCCTTGCGTCCACAGTAAGAATGTTCGCCATGATCGCTTCCTCCTCCTGAAAGTCACCCAGCCGAATTCGTGGGCGAGATATGCCCGATCCGCCACGTCTGTTTCGGACAAATTTTATGCCTTTGTCTTGTTATTCCGTGGTAGTATTCGTTGCTCAGAGTATACACGTACCTATAGGACATGTCTATACATGAAATCGTGCTGACCTCTGGAGACCGAGCGATCGCAGGAGAAATAAGTGAATAAGATAAGCTTCATCGGCGCAGGTAATATGGGCTCTGCACTCATCCGCGGGCTGGTCCGCTCCAAACAAGCCGCCGCGAACATGATATCGGTTTTTGACGCGGACTCGGTTAAATCGCAGTCGCTGGAGAAAGAACTGGGGATTCGTGCGGTAGCGTCTTTGGAAGACACTCTGGCGCCTGACACCTCAATGCTCCTGCTGGCGGTGAAACCTCAGACAATCGGCGAAGTGGTGCGCTCTGTGGCTGACAAGATCCATGACAAATTGGTGGTTATCTCTATTGCCGCGGGAATACCCACAAGCTTCATATTGTCCTGTCTGAATAAGCCGGCCAGAGTCATCCGAGCCATGCCCAATGCAGCGGCCATGGCCGGCCGGAGCGCAACGGCTCTGTGCAAAGCCGGAATCGCGGATGAGGCAGACCTGGAAATGGCTCTCGGTCTTTTTCGCGCTGTGGGGGCCGCTGTGGCGTTGGAAGAGAAAATGATGAACGTGGTAACAGCCCTCTCTTCCAGCGGCCTGGCTTATCTTTTCGTGATAATGGAGGCGCTGACCGATGCGGCTGTCCGCATGGGAATGGATAGACCCACCGCAAGACAACTTTCCGTGGAGACGGTAATGGGCGCCGCAACAATGGCTGAGGGGACGGTTCCTTTCAGTGAATTGAAGGATCGTATAACATCTCCGGGCGGCACTACAATGGCCGCCCTGCATGTGATAGAACGAGGCGGATTACGCGGAATCATCATGGACGCGGTAGAAGCCGCTACACGACGAGGAGACGAGCTGGCGCAGCAGAAGTAGGGGAAGAAGGGTTTTGCGGGGAGAACCTTTTTGTAAAAAGGTTTCTCCCCGCACCCCTCTCCAAAAAATTCTATATCCTGCGTGGTTGGCGGTTTCCGCTGGCAGCGGAAGCCGCCAACCACGAAATATAGGGTTTCTTGAGAGGCGCACGGCGGAAACCGCTTCACCAACAACAGCTTCCGCTGTGACCTACCCTCTTCAGGACTGATTCACACAAGCGGCGGTTGGCCCCGCGAGGTTAAGACATCAGAGTTTCTTACACACACCATTGTCGCCGTGGCGACAATGGTCTAAAATAATGGGAGTTTTTGGGGAGGGGTCCGGGGAGGCCCTTTTTGCAAAAATGGCCTCCCCGGAAATTATTCTCAAAGCTCCCGGATTTTGAAACCGTTTCGACTCTCGGAGACCATGGAAAGAAAATTTCAATGTCCGTCTTGTGGAGGAGCCAACAAGGTTACCAATCCCGGTATCCTGATGAAGATCTGCGATTACTGCAAGACCGCGATCTATTGGGACAAGGAATCGGCTTTACGAGCGGGCAACAAGTCCATGGATCTTCCCCAATCCGCGCGATTCAAGGTCGGCGCGACCGGAAAGATCAGAGGGCGTTCGTTCACTGTGTTGGGACGACTCACTTATGCTCATGACCAGGGGGTCTGGCACGAGTGGTTCGTGGAGATGCAAGACGGGCAAATTATGTGGCTCACAGAGGACGAGGGCGAACTCTTTCTCGAAACTCCACTGGAACTGGTGACTCCGGCGCCGCCTTTCGAAGAGCTGCAGCCGGGAATGCAGATCACCCTGAACGACAAGGTGGGGGTTGTGGAAGAAATCGGAAAGGCCCAGTGCCTTGGAGGAGAGGGCCAGATCCCCTTCCAGGTTGAAATCGGGGAAACCTATCCTTATGCAGACGGCGCGGGGGGTGACGGCAGTTTTTCTTTCGGGCTCGAATATGATGCTCAGACAGGGAAGCCGAGCGCGTTTATCGGAAAAATCCTCGACATAAAGGAAAGTAAAGTAAGACCGGAGGATCGCGAAGGGCCGGCCGAACGCACTGGCGAAATCATACGCTGCACCTCCTGCGGAAAGCCTTACGAGGGACCCAGGGCCGAATCCACCAAGATGGTGGTATGCGCGGCCTGTGGATCTGCGCTCCAATTGGATGAAGCACAGCTTCGGGTCGTTGGCAAGAACCCCGGCAAGAAACCGGGCTTTTCTCTGAATGTCGGTACTCCGGTCACCCTGGAAGGGATCAAATACGAGGTTATGGGGCGCCTCTACTACGCGGAGGTTGAAGAAGGGCTTGAGTACGGGTCTTTCGAGTATGTCCTATACAATGCGCAGCAGGGGTATCTGTGGCTGTCCGAGGAAAGCGGCCATTTCACCATAAGCCGCGTGGTGCATTCACGGGTCGCGGTGCCGCCGATTCCGGTGGCCAAGATGGCCGTGCGGGTTGGGTCGGAGACCTTCAAGATATTCGAAAGCGGCACAATGGCCATTAAATGGGTTGACGGAGCTTTGCCCTGGGTCGCCGCAATAGGCCAGTCGACCCGTTACACGCATATGATCAAGCCGCCGGAATATGTCGATCAGGAAATTACCGGCAAGGAGGTGGAGCTTTTCCGGGGGCGTTACGTCGATCACGGCGAAATGCTGGCCGCTGTTCCCAAGGAAACCAGGCTCCCGGAACCTCGCGGGATTTATTCCTGTCAGCCTTACGCCCCATCTGCGTGGATCGAAGGAATAGGAACGATCGGCGCGATCTTTGTACTGGTAAATATCCTCCTGCTGTTCTACAGCCTCATGGCTGGCAAGGCCACACCGATCCTTCAGGAAACCGTTACCTCTGCCCAGTATTCCCAGGAACAGATGACCGCCCCTTTCAAGGTTCCCCGTGATAAAAGCATTTTGCGCCTCTCGGGGTCGGCTCCGGTGAACAACTCGTGGCTGGCGCTCGACTTTGCGCTCGTGGACACTGACGATCGTGTGATATCCGAGCTTTATGACGAGTCGTCTTACTACCACGGGCAAGACTCGGAAGGCTCCTGGTCTGAAGGCTCCGCTTCGTTCGGTTCTTACTTCAGGGTTAATAAGGCCGGCAATTATCGACTGCTCGTGCACGGGACCGGCGGCAGCGGAACCAGCGGACCTTCAAAAAACGAGAACGTGAAGCTGAGCTTGACCGCGGACAATACGATTTCCTGGTATTTCATTATTCCCCTTATCCTTGCGGCTTTGGTGGGATTGGTAGAACCGATGCTCCGCTGGAGCTTCGAGACTCGACGATGGTCTGCCGTCAGCGGATCAGGGGATGATGATTCGGGAGACGACGACTGATACGAACTATGATCGACTGGAGAGAGTTAGCGAGGCATGAGAATCGAGCAGCGGCTTGCAACGAACGCCCCGCCGCTGGGACTGCCCGTAAAGAAATGAACCTTCGATAAACCTGTGACGCCGCGCTAACTGTCATTGCGAGGGCGTTAGTCCGAAGCAATCTCTATTGGTGGGACAGGCTTCCAGCCTGTCTATTTGAATGACCGGCAAGATGCCGGTCCCACCAGCAGGATGCCGTCCCAGGGGAAATGCGTTGCATAGTCGTTTCTCTCCTCGCGATGACAATTCGAGATAACTGTAAGTTGGAGCATTTGCGCCGAGACATTGTTTTCTGAGTGCAAGGTCACGGGACGATTCCCGGAGGTGGTTTGAAGAATTTCCTGGCAAAACTGCTGGTGGCCGGCTTTCTCCTGGCTGTGACCGTAACGGCATATGAGGCCGCGTTTCACGGCTGGTTTCTGCCGAGCCAGCTCGACAAACCGGTCAGCTTGAGGGACGGTTCGACCAGGGCCCAAACCCGCGGGTACGGGGTTTATTTTCTCGGAGGCAGATCGCATTACGGAGGGGGGTACCGCGGCGGAAAGTAGCCGCGACCTCGATTGTCGTCAACAGGTAATCCCTTTGTTGGAGGAGTAATATGGAACAAGGTTCATACCATCTGGCGCTTTGGCCTGTATTGAGCACCGTGGTTTATTCCGTCATCGGCCTGGGAGTGTTTGCGATAGCTCTTTTCATTATGCAGAAGGTCACTCCCTTCTCCATAGGGAAAGAAATAGAGCAGGACCAGAACATCGCTCTGGCTATTATCATTGGATCGGTTTTCATATCCCTGGCCATAATTATTCAGGCGGCAATAAGGTAGCGGCTGCGGTTGCAGCATAAAGTCTGTTGGGCTTTAAGACTCATGTCTGAGAAGGCCCTCAAGGCTCAACTCTGATGAATCAATCTTTTCCAGGGATCTTTCTTCTTGCCGCGGTATTTGTGGTCGCTGTCTGCGGCCTGATCTACGAACTGATTGCCGCATCCCTCTCGTCCTATCTGCTGGGCAGTTCCATCACCCAATTTTCCCTGGTGATAGGTGTTTTTCTGACAGCTATGGGAATAGGGTCGTACCTGACCCGGTTCCTGAAGAAGGACCTTGCCGACGCGTTCGTAGCAATTCAGATCGGTATCGGTCTGTCCGGAGGACTTTCCGCCGCGGTTCTCCTCGCAGCCTTTTCCGTTCTGCCTACGTACTTGCCGATTCTTATCGGAGTGCTTGCCATCACAGGCACCCTGGTAGGAATGGAAATCCCCATTTTGATCAGAATATTGAGGAGCCAGGAGGCGCTCAGGGTGACCGTCTCCAATGTGCTGGCGCTGGACTATATAGGCGCTCTTATTGCGTCTTGCGCTTTTCCGCTGCTCCTCGTCCCTCATCTAGGACTATTGCGAACCTCCTTCGTTTTCGGTTTGATTAACGTTGCAGTCGCTGGGGTTGCCCTCCGTGTTATGGGCTACATGCTGCGAAGAAAGAGGATTCTCGCGGTCCTGGCTTGCTTTTCCGGTGTCGTGTTGGCTGTAGGACTTGTCGGCTCCGGAGCTTTCGCGTCTCTGACAGAGACGCTCCTGTATCAAGACGACATCGTTCTGGTCCGACAGACCCCTTATCAGCGAATCATCGTCACCAGATGGCACAACGACACAAGGTTGTTTATTGACGGAAACCTCCAGTTCTCCTCTGTTGACGAGCATCGGTATCACGAGGCGCTCGTTCATCCGGCTATGGCCGCGTCGCCGGGGGCCAAGCGGGTCCTTATCCTGGGAGGCGGCGATGGTATGACCGCACGGGAAGTCCTCAAGTATTCACGGGTCGAGACTGTCGATCTGGTGGATTTGGACGCGGAAATGATTCGGATTTTCAGGGAACGGCCTGTGCTTGCCGAACTTTCGGAAAAAGCGCTCCTGCATCCCAAGGTCAAGGTTCATGTAGAGGATGCGGGCAAATTCCTCGAACAGTCGGCCGACTCATGGGATGTCATATTCCTTGACCTGCCCGACCCCAACAACCTTTCCCTGGCCAGACTCTATACAAGGAGCTTCTACAAGCTGCTATCCCAGCACCTTAGCGTAAACGGAATTGCCGTCACCCAGGCAACAAGTCCATTTTACGCGGCGGAAGCATTCTGGTGCATTGTTCGTACCTGGGCCGATGCACCTCTGGGACCGGAAGGGGAGGCGCGCTTCAAGGTCTATCCGTACCATGCCTATGTCCCGTCTTTCGGGGACTGGGGCTTTGTGCTGGCCTCCCGCCGCGAGGTCGATCCCAAGAAACTGTCCCTGTCCAAAGAAATACAGTTGAGATTCCTCACGAATGAGCTTCTGCCCACTCTTTTTGCATTCCCCAAGGACTCCTCACCCCCTCCGGAAATACAGGCGAACCGCCTGGATAATCAAGTTTTGGTTAAATACTACCGGAAAGGCTGGAGACGCTTCGGCCCGTGAAGGATGAGAGGATGAAAAGGTTCCGGGGCTCCCGTTTCTGTAAAAACTGCCGTGCGCAGGACGACTAATACAAGAAAAGCCCTTTGCCGTTGCACCATCTTTCAACTACCCATTTGCGCGATTGCCGGCGATCTTTGCGGACCGACGCTGTCGAGCCTCCGACTGTGCCTCGACGTAAGCGTCAAGCAACTGTCGGATCATGCGCTGATACTGCGTATTATGTTTCGTTGCCTCAGACTTGAAGAAATCGACGCTCTTCTTGCTGAGGGAAATGGTTACCTTGACGGACTCCTCTCGAAACGCCAGTTCAGAAGGAGACGGGAGAAAATCAGGGATTATCTTGACGTCGCCCAACGGTTCATCGTGGTACTTTATTTTTGCGCTCATAAATCGCCTTACCTTTCCGCCAATAACCGGCCCCAATTATGCGGATCACGTCGCCGCGAAACGTGAACCGAACAGTAAGAACTCCGCCACCCACCTTTCCAAAACAGTAGTAGCGTTTTTCCCTGTCGCTGTGACTCGAGTCCTCAGCGATGACACGCAGCGGGTCTGCGAAAGCGTATTGAGCATCAGCGAAGGAGACCCCGTGCTTCTCCTGGTTTTCCAGGTCCTTGTTCAGGTCCCAGTCGAAATACGCCCTTATCATAATCCTAGTTTATCATCGCCAGGCAGATTATGCCATACCTTTATATGGTGTTTTGTATGGTAGTTCTCGGACCTCTACGCCAAACATCCAATCACCTAGGATGTCGTGAGCAATGCGAACCGCATCGCTCGCAGCAACAGAGCCTCGAAACGCGAGCGATGCGGTTCCCGTTGGTCACCGCATCCTACCCACTGACAGCCGCTCACGCGACTTGATAAATGACAGGACGATAACGAGGTTCTGGGATAGGCTTGCCATGCTCGCGTGCTGCCTCAAGCCAGGCGGCCCGGGCTTTGTGAACTTCATGCAGGGCTTCTTCCGGGGTTTCGCCGAAAGCAGAACAGTGCTTCAAATCGGGTATGTCTGCAATGTACCCCTCATCCTCTTCACTGTGGAACAGGTTGATGTGATAGTCTTTCACTCGTCATCCTCCACGTGGAGATTGTCATGTTCTTGGGGGCCGCTTTCATCTTTGTTCATGTGTTGGAGGGCTGTGAGCAGAGCCTCATATTCCTCGTCGCACTCGCCGCAGATGTTTAAATGATGTTGCACTGCTTCAAGCGAGTCCGGAATCGGCTTGCTTGTAAGCTCGCACTCTGCAAACTCCGCCATCTTGTCGAGGCACTCGTTACAGTTTAACTCATGATCCCGCGTCATGCTCAGCCCTTGCACGAGGCGCTTTATTTGATCAAAGGTTAGTGACATGGGATTCTACCTCGTCGGACTCTCCAAAACATCACGCACCTGTTCGACTTCATAGCCGGCAGCCTCTAGGGCTCGCCTTAGCGCTTTGCGCGCGTCATGAGAGAGTTTGTAAACAGCGTTCCTCGTGATACTCATTTGCCGCGCGATCTCATCCTGCGGCATCTCGTTAAGCTCGGCCAGCAGCACGTTCCGCTGGCGCTCTGTGAGCTTGGTGCGGACCAACCGATGCATGAGAGCGATCAGACTGTTAAACGCAATGGCCTCGAACGGATTGGCCGATGTGTCGACTTCGTCCGGCAAAAAACCGCGTTTCTCCCTCAATTCTTCCAGGGAGACGTTGTTCCAGTGCCTGCGCCGCAGTTCCGAATATGCGACCCGCAGTGCGATGGCGAGAGCCCAGGTAGTAAAAGCGCTGCGTCCTTCAAACCTGTCCAGACTATCCAGAATGCGAACCAGCGCCGTCTGGACCACGTCCTCAATGAATTGTTCGTCGGTTCTGGGGCGGCCGGACAACCCGCTGCGGACGCCTTTAAGCAAGAAGACGCGTAACTCACCCAGCGAGGCTTCGCGATCAATGCTTTTGGGTGCCAGACGCTGCGGCCATTCGTGCTCGGGATTGCTCATAATGGTTCAAAACCCGGAATTTTCCGGAAGAGCATCCGGGGAGGGCGTTTTTGCATCCGTCGTCCCGGCGAAAGCCGGGACCTTGTAGGCACCGGCCTCCGTGCCGGTGCACATTTTGGCCGGCAGGGACGCCGGCCCTACGATTCCTAGCGTACGCAGGAATGACGGTCTCCAGACCCCTCCCCAAAAACTCCCATGATTTTCTGCCATTGTCGCCAGGGCCGACAATGGCATGCTACAGGTAAGTGTGAGGTCTTTTTAGCCACGAGGTTTTGAAACCGCTTCTAACTCTGTTGGAGTCAACACTGCGAGGCACGCCTGGCCCGCGGGCGATCCCGCGTCGGCGCGGGACGGCGCCCCTGCCTTCATCCGTTGAACGTTCATTCGCATTACTTGGTGTTTTTCTTCACCAGGTCGGGCCAGTTCTTCTCAGCGTCCGCGATGTAGCCTTTCAGGTCCTTGTTGAACAGATCCAGCACCGCCTGATTGAAGTTGAGATAGAGTTTTCCATCCCTGATCTGCCATGTGCTAATGTCCACGGGAAACAAATGTCCCTTAGCCACGCCGAAAGCGCAATAACCCCCGTACTGCGGAACATACTTCTGCGGATCCGCCTCGAACGCGGCCTTGTGCTCCTTGGACGCGAAAAGATACATAGCTCCGTCATGGGTTGCCGAAATGGCGGGGTCACCGTACATGGGCTTCTTGTCGGTGAAGAAGGCCACGGGATCGTACCCGCTCAACGCGATGCCGCTGGCGCCGGCCACATTTACAAGGTCCCCGGCGAACACCGATGTGGTGAGCATACCCAATGTTGCGATTGATGCAATTAAATATAGTAATTTGTTCATGACATTGATCCTTCTATTTCCGTTGTTGTTGCTACTCTGCTTGTTGCCGCGGCCTTTACGGTCGCTCTATCTGTCAGATGTCATGACCGGCCTTCTTCTTACCCCCTGGGTTAAGATTTTTTTCAGCGTCAGTCCCAATCGGCCGCGAGCGTAACGAACCGGCTGCATTGCCCTGTTATGTGCGTAGCACAGGCCTGTATCTTATGCCAAGCCTCTCGTTGGCTTCATTTAGCCTTCTGTCAGCGGTCCACATCGGTACACCCGTCAATACGGCGGAGGCAGAGAGATGGAGGTCAATGTAACCGAGTCCCATTCCGTTTAGATGGTTTTGCTCTATGAAGTGGAGGACCTCTTCGTGCTTTGCCTGCGTTGCCAGTGGAAGAAGTTGCAAGAGTGAAAGGATTTCATGCCTGTTCCTGAGATTGCCGCACGCAAGCTCGCCAATAATGAACGGGTGGCACATCACTTCTCCATTGTTCAGCAGCCGTTCAAGGTCCGGATCTCCCTCCCGAAGGTGGCGCACCCACACCGAAGTGTCTACAAGAATCATTTTCGCCGCTCTGCGGTTCTTCTGCGGGGAACGGCCTTCAATTGCCTCTCTGTTCCCCCCAGTTTCGCCAGCCTCTTGGCGCTCTCTCTGGCTATTAGTGCCTCCAGGCCAAGTTTCACCAGCGTTGTCTTTTCCTTAATCCCGGTCAGCTCCGAAGCTTTCTCGACCAAAGTGTCTTCGATGTTCAGTGTGGTTCTCATCGCTATGTGCCTCTCATCTAGAACGTATGTATAAATATGCACATTCAAGGTGCATTAGTCAATCAAATCAGATTTGTCGGATGACTCGTGCTTAGCCGGTCTTCAAAATCACCCTCATGCTGTTTTCGACAATTATCATATTGATAACGCTATATTATGTTTTTAATGGGATTCATTACTTCAATTATTCAAAATTTTACTCGTTTTTCTTGACAGTTGAGACGTTTTATGGAAGTTGTTCCACGTGTTCAGCCGTAACATCCTGCGGCTACGCAGGCTTGAGTCGATTCAGTGTGAGGAGCTGATAATGATACAGGTTAGGTGCCCTGAATGCGGATACCTGCAAACACTGTCCGAAGAGCGCTTTCTTTCCATACCTGAAAACTTCCTTAATTGCCCCCATTGCCATGCCCGAGTCCCCAAGGAATGGACACCGTCAACCACCGAGGCCGTTCCGGAAGAGGCTCATCATAAGATGCTAGCGTTTTCCCGTCGGATACTCAACGGCCGCGAAGTGGGGAGGGACATGGTTCTTGCTCTGGAGTCCCTGGTTCACCGTTACGGGCCGCTTGAACAGGCGGCAAAGGCGCTGGCCATAGGATATGCGGGCTTGGGCGATAAAAAAAAGGCTGAAGAATTCCTGGCGCAAGCAAGAAAAGAATCGCCTGACGACCCCGAAATACTCAGGTGCCTCCTGGATATTCTTCTCGCGGATCAGCGGTTCGAGGAGGCTGTACAAGTCGGTGGATCGCTGGTGCAGGCCCAGCAGCCTCGTGCGGAAGACGAGGACATAGCCGGTCTGGCGCTGGCCTTGCTCGGCGCTGGAAACGCCAGGGAGGCAAAGACCTTGATGGATTCACATCCCGGCCTCGATTCCCGCAATCCCGTGGTGAAACAGGCACGAAAACAACTCGTCCGAGGAGCGCGCGGCAGGTTCAGCAGGCTCCTCCACGGGATGAATCCACTCTCGCGTCTGCTGGAAGCGGCTGGGAAGGAAAAGCTCAAAACACTAAGCGGAAAAGCTCGCAGCCTGATCAAGACGGCCCCGGGACAAGGAATTGCCGGTCGCGGCCGGTCCGCAAGTCCCCGGACCTCCACGGCGGAGAAGGGAGGGTCGGTCGCTCCTCCTCGGCCGGACAGGTTGCCGGTAGTGCTGGAATATTGGGTCTATGCGCCGGCCGGCGACATCCCAAAATGGGAAGATGTGAGGGATCGTCTGGCTGATTTGCACGCGCGTACGATGGAAAGGGAACGCACTCTCAAGCTCGTGGAATCGCTAATAGCCGGAAACGATTTGACGCTGGAGTACATACTGAGGGAAGAAGCCAAAGACATCTTCGATTACCCCGATGAAGTTATCCCCCGCAATGCCCGGGAAATGGGGTCCGGAGACCTGCAGCGCCTCAGAGATGCACAAATGATTGTTCGCCTCCGACTTTCTTTGAAACGGTTTTCGGGGACGGATTATCTGGCCTTCATGGTACGGTTTGTGGAAGCGGTTCGCTCGCTCACTCACGGCGTAGTCCAGGACGCGATTTCGCACATCCTTTGGGGGACACCGGAATGGCAAGCCCACACGGAACGTCCGGCCGACAAACTCATCCAGTCGCACGTGCAGCTTGAAATCATCGATGAAGGCGAGACCGTCTGGATTCATAGTCATGGCATGCAGAAGTTCGGCCTCCCGGACCTGGAAATGGAAAATATTCCGCCCGATTTGGCCTCAGCGGGAAAAGATTTGCTCATCATGGTGGCAGAGTCCCTTGTCTCGCGCAGAGACCGAGGATTGGATTTCCGCGCCAAGATGAATATCCCGGCGACACCGTTTTCTTTTGCTATGGAATCGAGACCCAAAGACGAAGAAGGCCACTTTCCGGCCGGGAGTCTCAAGATCCTGCCTCATATGCCTGATTACGATCTTCAGAGGCCGGATGCCGCCAAACACGTTCTTAAGATGTTTTGTTCCGCATATCGTTCCCACGTGACCGCGGGCCGCCGGTCCGAGGCGCCGGGGCCGGAAAAGAAACCGTTACAGCCTGTAGATCCAAAGATTGCCGCGTTGAAAGAACAATATCTGGCGGCTCATAAGAAGGCCCTCAGCGAGCTGCCGGTGTTCAAAAAAAGCTTTCAGACGAAGAAAGACGCCGACGGCAACGTCCATGCGGTGAAGGTCGGCTTTCCAGCTCCGGGAGGCGCGTACGAATGGATGTGGGTCTCCTTGGAATCGTGGCGAGGAGATTCGATCGAGGGGCATTTGGAGAACGCCCCGGTGCTGCGCAAGGACCTTCAGCAAGGTAGCATGATCCGTATAAGTGAACCCGAAATCTTCGACTGGGTGATTTCACGAAGCGGCCATGTGATGAAAGGCGCTTTCACGGAACAACTCGCCTCCCCCTGATGCAGAAGAGGCCATGCCTCCTCGTTTTCACGGTCAACATTTGAGTGCAAATCGGCCAGACCTATTTGGCCGAGAGTGCTTCAGCGATCCGGTCTTTCTCGTTGACGCTCCGCAGTTCGGCCAAAGCGCCGCGAATTGCTTCCGGTTCAGCGGAACCCGCCTTTTC
The DNA here is from genome assembly GCA_016212925.1 of Desulfomonile tiedjei. NCBI lineage: Bacteria > Pseudomonadati > Thermodesulfobacteriota > Desulfomonilia > Desulfomonilales > Desulfomonilaceae > Desulfomonile > Desulfomonile tiedjei. The sequence goes on along the minus strand of JACRDF010000035.1, from coordinate 13,957 downwards.
CACCGCGTCCAGGAGCATGAAGTAAGCTTCCGAGGCTATTCCGGAGGTGGCAAGTGCGTTACCGTACCCCTGCCGGCGGTAGTTCGCACGATAAGCCGGGGCCATAGCAGTTCTGGCTGCGGGTGGTCCCTTGAAAGAGACTGCATACAGCCCTTCAGGCGAGCCCGCTTGCATGATCGCTTCCAACCCCACAGCCGGACCGGAGACGATGGGAACGACCAGTCCGAGACCGCGAATCTGTTTCGCGATTAGCATGCACTCGGACCCGAACACCGGGGCATAAATCACGTCAGCTTTTGTACTTGCGATCCGCGATAGCGCATCGTGGAACGCTCCTTGGCCCGTCCTGATACGGACGCTTCCCACAATCCGGCCTCCCATCCCTGTGAAAGCACGTCTAAAGGCCTCAGCGAGATCAATGCTGAGTTCCTGAGCGATGTCCGTCACCACAAGCGCATTTTCCGAACCAAAGGTGCGGCGGCACAGATCTGCCGCGGCGAACGCCTCTTCTCGAACGCATGTGCCGATGGCGAAGAAATACCCCTGATCTGTGTGGTGGCAATCGACGAGGCCTACAGGCGCAATCATCGGAATTCGTTTCTGTTCTGCGATACGGGCCGCAGCCGTGGTTGTGCTCGACATGAAATCGCCGATCACCGCTGACACGCGGTCTCGCTCGATGAGTCGGTACATGGCGCAAGCTGCTTGAGCCGGATCCGATCCGGCGGTTGCAATGACAAGCTCCACGGGCCGGCCCAGGGCTATGCTTCGGAGTTCGTGACTGTGCCGGATACTGCCGAGGACTTGTTTCCCCTCTTGCTCCAAGACTCCGCTGAGACTCAAGAGCACGCCCACCCGCAGGGGCTCGGCGCTCCAGGCTTTGCCCGCCAGCACCAGGATTGTGGCGCAGGTGATCGCGATAGTCCGGGTGATCATCTCGGCACTATTTGAACGTGTACGCATACACTGGCCAATTGTACCCATGTCCCATTCCCCTCAAGCTGAAAGGATAACGAGCGCACCAGATGCGATCATGCAATGGCCGCTTCTTGGTGATGCTGAGCTTTTCCCCATGTGAGTCAATGTCGTTGACACAATCACGATTACACTTGACACAATCATGTAGTCAATGTATTTATTGTCGCCATGACAATCTGGCATCCCGACATACACCGCAAGAACGAGCCGAAATATCTCGCTATCGCCAACTCAATCGACGAGGACGTCCACCAAGGTCGTCTTAATCCGGGCGACCGACTCCCCCCCCACCGTGACCTGGCTGATTTGCTCGGTGTGACCGTGGGCACCGTGACCCGTGGATACGCCGAAGCCGCTCGGCGGGGACTTGTTCGGGGAGACGTGGGGCGAGGGAGTTACATTGCCGTTGATGTGCGAACAGGAGACTTCTTGACGCTTCAGGAAGGTGCGGGGCCAGATTTTGTCGATTTGAGCCTGGCCTTTCCGCCGTACGCGCAAGACCCGGACTTGAAAGCTGCCCTTGAAAAGATGATCCGTCGAGCCCACTTGCAAGAGTTCCTTCAATATCAGCCTGCTGCGGGGATGACTCGGCATCGGGAGGCCGGCGTAAAGTGGGTGGCTCGAGCGGGCGTGCAGGTAAAGGCCGATGACGTACTGATCTGTTCGGGCGCGCAGCACGCTCTCACCGTAATTCTCTGCACACTCTTCAAACCTGGAGACAGGATTCTTACGGAAGAGTTGACATATCCAGGCCTGAAGACCTTGGCCAAAATGTTGGGGCTACGCCTTGAGCCCGTAGAGATGGATGCAGACGGCCTGATCCCCGAAGCTTTGGAAGCAGCTTGCGCCAAGGAAGGCGTCAAAGCGCTATATACGATTCCCAATTTGCAGAATCCAACAGCGGCCACGCTCTCCGAACAGCGGCGACAACAAATCGCAGAGATAGTCAAGCGGCATGATCTTTGGATAATTGAGGACGATTGTTACGGCATGACGCTCGAAGACGTCCCTCGACCGCTTTTTGCATTCGCTGCGGAGCGCACTTTCTACATCGGCAGTCTGTCCAAGACAGTGGCGGCCGGCCTTCGAGTGGCTTTTCTGGCCGCGCCTGCACGGACGGTCAGCCATCTGTCGTCCGCTGTAACCCACACGATCTGGATGTCTTCGCCGATCCCGGCAGAGATTGCCGCCATGTGGATCGAGGACGGAACCGCCGAGAGTGTGCTGCGGGCAAAACGGGAAGAAGCGAGAAAAAGAAATGCTATAGCGGAAACACAGTTCGCGGGGCTGAGATACCGGAGCAAGCCGACGGGATACTTCCTGTGGCTCGAATTGCCTGACCATTGGAATGCGTCCGCTTTTGAGCACGAGGCTCTCCGCCATCAGATTGCCGTGGTCGGCGCGGAGCAGTTCACCGTGGGCCATGCTTCCGCTCCGGCGGCAATACGCGTTTCGCTGACCGCTCCACGCAACCGGGAGCAGCTCTCCCGCGGACTGGCTAAGCTGCGAAACATCCTCGAAAGCCCTGAGGCCCATGAAAAGCCCATCCTTTGATCGGACTCAATCAGTTCAATCAAGACGAATCAGGCGCAGTTCTCATTTGTGTTGATTGTCCTCAAAAACGATGGGGCGCACCTTCCAGAAACGGGTCTTGATGTCATCCAAAACAGTGTAGACCACTGGGATGAATATCAGTGTAAGGAGTGTCGCAAATGCCAGGCCCCCCACGACAGCCATCGCAAGGCCATTGTAAATCTCGGCTCCGGCACCTTTTTTTAGAGCCAGAGGCAGCATACCGAGGATCATTGCGATCGCGGTCATGAATATGGGCCGCATTCTCCGCCGACTAGCAAGCACCAGCGCCTCGTCTCGCTGCACACCGTGTTCCTCGATGAGTTGCACAGCGTACGTTATCAAGATAATGGCATTTTTTACCACCAGCCCCACCAACATTATGTAACCCAGCATGGTGAACGAATCGAACGGTGTACCAGTGAGTGTGACGATGAAGTTTGCCCCTATTATTGAAAGCGGAAGGCTCAACAATATTGCCAACGGCCGCAAGAACGACTGGAATTGCATTACCAACAAAAGGTAGACAACCACAACCGACAAGGGGAGGACGAATTTAATCGCATCCCTGAGCTTGCGCAGTTCGTTTACCGCGCCGAATGGAACGAAGCTGTAGCCTATGGGAAACGCGACCGATGCATTTACCCTTGCAACCACCTCATCGAAGACTTCCCCCAAAGGACGATCCTGTATGGTGAACTGGACCCTGGCATTACGCCTTGAATTATAGTGATTGATCTGGAGCGGCCCAAAGGTGGTGATCACCGACGCGAGGCTGGTCAACGGAACTTGGACTCGCGGGTCCTGAGGTGAGGTCAGGATTATCTTTCCAATGTCGGTCACGGTAGAAACATCCTTCTCCTGACCCATAACCCGAATATAGAAATAGCGTCCCTCCACATCGTACTGAGACGTTGTCCGTTGGCCTCCAATCGCGGCCTCCACCGCGTCGGCTATGTCCTTCACATCAAAACCGAAATGCGCGGCCCTCTCATCATTGACCCGCACCTCCACCTGAGGCTTGCGGAGGTACAAATCCGTGTACCTGAAAATGACTCCTCTGGTGTTTTGGCCTATTTCCATGATCTGGTTAACGATGCCGTCTATAATCTCGTAGCTCTTCCCTCTGATCCGAAGGTCCACCACGTTTGATCGCGAGTACATGTTGCCGAACAAAGGGAATCGGATCGGATTGACCGCTTTCAAAGGAAGGTCCTTCGAACTTGAATAGGCCTCCTGCGCGATCCGTTGGATCGGCACACCACTGTCTTCTTCCTGATCGCAAACCAGGAATATTTGATTGCGCGGCATGTGTCGATTTGGAGTCGAAACCACGTGGCGCACTCCTGGTATGTCTTTCCATCGGCCTTCGAGGATTTCCATGAGGCGGCTTTTTTCTTCGAGGTTGATGCCTTCGTAGGTTTCGACCTGAATCCGCAGCAGGTTGGTTCCTCCGGTGGGTAGATAGCCCATGCCCGGTAAGGTGATGTACGAGATGGCCATCAGGACAAGAACTGCGAGAATGAGGAGAACTTTGCGCCCCGCGGCTTTCAGGAAGAACTGGAGGGTTTTCAAGAGCCATTCGGAAGCTGTTCGCCCTATTGCGTCCAACCAATTGAGGGGCGACATGATGGTCTTCACGAAACCGACGGGCTCTTTTTCTTCCCTCATCCATCTGGAAGCGAGCATCGGCACTACCGTGAAAGCATCAAAGAGCGAAAGGAATATCGCACACGAAACTATGAATGCCACCGGCCCGAAAAGCGTTCCAACTTCTCCCTTGAGCATCAACACCGGCACGAACACGGCGGCCGTAGTCAGTGTGGACATGAAAACAGCCATTCCCACTTCTCGGGTCCCATCCACACAGGCAGCCACTATGGTTTTCTTCTCTTGGTAAAGGTGTCGGTAGATGTTCTCGAGAACCACAATGGCATCGTCTACTATCAGTCCTATGCAGAGGGCCAGTCCTGCAAGTGAGAGAACGTTTATGGAATACCCGAGCAGGTACATGCCGATAAATGTGCCGATGATGGAGACCGGTATGGAGGTCGCAACGATAAAAATGCTGCGCCAGTTCTTGAGGAACACGAACAATACCAGGAGCACCAGTATTATGGCTTGTATCAGGCTTTCTTTGACAATTTGCACCGCGTCACGGATGTAATTGCTCTGATCGTATATTTTTTGGAATCTGGCTCCTAATGGACCGTATTCGCGTTGGAAAATTCTGAGTTGGCTTTCAACCTGGTCGATTGTTTGGATTACGTTCGCGCCGACCTGATTGTAAACGTTGAATATTATGCCCGGCACTCCATTAATCCGACAAAGCGATTCCGGCCTTTCGTACAGGTCTTCGACCGTGGCCACGTCAGACAGGTACACCACCGCTTCATTCGGTTTTGAAATTCGCACTCGGCGGAAGCTTTCGGCTGTGAGAAGCTCACCTACGGTACGGACTGTCCACTCCCATGTTCCGTGGGTGAAATAGCTTCCGCTTTGGTTAAGGTTGGTTCGATCGATGAAACGCTTTATGTCCGCGACGGTCAGGCGCCTGGCCTTGAGGCGTTCCGCATCGAAGACCACTCTCATCTCGCGGTTTCGATACCCGTCGAATTGGCAGTCTCCGACTCCCGGAATTGTCTTTAATCGTGGGGCTATCTCCTTGTCGGCCCATGTGGACATGGTCACAAGGTCAGTTTCCCCTGTTAGAGCGAACTGATAAACAGGAAGGCTGACACGGTCGCTCGCTTTAACGATCTGAGGCTTTTCAACTTCTCTGGGCAGGTCCCGGACACGGTCGATATTCCGCTGAAGTTCCGATGCCGCAAGGTCCAGATTCGTGCCGGTCTTGTAGAAAATGACAATGAGAGACTCACCGTGGCGCGAAAAGCTCTGCGTATAGAGCATATTCGAGACCCCGCTGATGTTTTCTTCAAAGCGGGTGGTTATTTCTCCTTCAACTTCTTCGGGCGCCGCGCCGGCGAATCTGGTGCTGACCACGAGAACAGGCTGTTCCGTATCCGGCTTGAGTTCGACACTCAGAAATGTGACGCAAACGTAACCGAACACAATGACCAGCAATACTCTGACAATCACTGTAATCGGGAATCGCACGGACGATTCGGCTACGTTCATTCATTGCCTCTCATGGTCATGTCGTCTCCGGATGCCATGTGATCGTCGGAAAAAGACCCTGTTCACGCCATTCGTCAGGAGCCGTTTTCGAATCGCGGACCGCGGCCGTCGGCTTGTCAGGCCAGAATGGAGCAATGGCCGTGCCAACGATGACAGAATCCTGGTGCGCCAAAACCGGGGGCGCAACTTGCTGCACGGCAGACATCGTAGAACTGTCCATGAAGCCTACTGTCAGGATTCTTGACGGACTGTCAATGCAAAAAAGCCTAAGCGATCACTCTAGCATGGAATTCCTGGATTTTGCGGTTAGCTGTCGCACCAAAATGCATGCCGTGGGATTCCAAACGGTGCTACTATGACTCAGGCCCGGACTTGCCGGGGCCTCAATATTGTCACGAACGCGACAGATCGCGTGTCAAGGGTGGACAAAGTGGCAATGTGGAAAATTCCTCCCAAGGCGAAGATATACGAGGCGCTTAGCGCCATCGCGGATGGCAGAGTATCACCGAAAGGGGATCAGCAAGCGGAAGTCGTGTCTTCCAGCGGAGCAAAGACGTATCTCGTGGAATGGTCGGAGGACTTGAGCGGAATCACGTCCAATGACAATGCTTCGTTCTGGCAGGGGTACATGGGTTATCCCATAATCGCTGTGCTTATGCTGTTAGGACGGTTGCATTTCAAAAGAGAAGTTGCTGACATGTTGTCGGGAATACCGTGGAAACAGATCAACAAACAATTTCGCAATGATTACGACAAGGCCGTGGATTCGGTGCTCGGCCAATTGGAGGCCCAAGGCTTGCGACGCGAAACCATCACCGATGAAGTGGACAGGATATTGGCCCAGATCGAGAAGATGGAATTGGAGAAACTGCCGCGAAAAAAGCCGCCTCCCAAAGGATAGTAGAGGTTAGGTGTCAATCAGGGAATGACGAGCACGAATTTAAATGGCTGGCAAAGGCTCGATCTCTCGGGAGGCGGACTGCCCCACGACTCCCCAAAATCGCCACCAACGGTGCTCTCCGTGCGCATCAGTGAATGTTAGCAATTGGACGCATCGTGCCTGTTGAATTACCCGCCGGTTTCCGCTAGCCTCTTTGACCGGTCTTCGCGATTGGCGCGGACCCGGAAAATTCATCTCACGGAGTAATTGTCATAAAACAGTTTGCCGATCCAGCACCGGGCAGTCGGAGACGTTGGGCCATCCTTGTCGCAGGGAGCCTCAATTTTGTCGTGTCCATGTTTTACCGTGTTTCGACCGCGGTTATCAGCCCTTCTCTGATCAATGACCTGGGATTCACCAACGCGCAGTTAAGCGATCTTGCCGCTGTTTTCTTCTATGCGTTTGCCTTGAGCCAGTTGCCCATAGGGGTGGCCCTGGATCGCGTCGGCGCGAGGATCACCATGGCCTTCTTGGCCTTGGCCGCAGTTGGTGGCGCTCTGCTGTTCGCGACAGGGTCGACACCTGCACATTTGGTGGTTGCACGCGTATTCCTGGGCATCGGTATGAGCGGCAACCTTATGGTGGTCTTGGCCCTTCTGGCCACCTGGTTCCCGGTCAACCGTTTTGCGTTCCTCAGCGGGCTGGTCGTGGCCGTAGGGGTCCTCGGCGACCTCCTGGCTGCCACCCCGCTTGCTTTGTTGAGCCTTTCGATAGGTTGGAGGGCAAGTTTCCTGGTGTTTGCCGCGATAAATGCGATCGTGGTGGGAACGCTTCTTTTCGTGATGAGGGATCATCCCCCGGGGCACAGCCCCGCCCCATCCGAAAAGCAGTCCCTTTTCGGCGGGCTCGCGGAACTAGCGAAAATGTATAGCTACTGGGCTATCAGCCTAGGCAGCTTCGTTCGCTACGGGTATTTTGCCGCGCTTCGAGCCCTCTGGGCAGGGCCGTTCCTGATCTACGGCCTCGGTCTGGGGGAAATTGCAGCGAGTAATGCTCTGCTGATAATGGGAGTCGGGTACATGGTCGGCCTGCCGCTCGGCGGCTCGCTCAGCGACAGCGTCCTGCGGTCCCGCAAACAGATCGTGCTGGGGAGCCTGGTTGCTTCCTGTTTTGTCACGCTTTCATTTGTGTGGTTGGCGCCGTCCACTCCGCTGTGGTATGTGTTGTTGGTCTTTTTCGTGTTGGGGGTCATGTCAGCTCCCGGCCAAATCATGTACGCCCACATAAAGGAACTCTTGCCGCCCTCCATGGTCGCTCGGGCGATAACAGCGGTCAACCTGTTCACGGTGCTGGGCGCGGGCGTCATGACGCAGCTATTAGGCTTGGTGATAGAAGCGGAGCCGTCCCGTCTTTCAGGGCCGGATGATTTTCGGTCCCTCTGGTACGTGGGGGTAGCCGCGTTGGTGATTGTCAGTATCTTGTACAGCTTTGTGCCGGACAGCAGGGCCTTGAAGAAAAAAGACGCCTGATTAGGGCCATATCGCGTAGCGGCATGCCGGTACGTGGCCGCACCAGCATATATCCAATGGGTGTCCCTTCTGGTTTTCAGTGCACGGTGGCATCACCCAAAACCTTTTGACCAACCGAGTGGGTATCATGAAACGAAGTCTCCATGCCAGGCGAATTTGCGAACCCCGTCATATGACGTGGCTTCTGCTCCTTTGCGTGCTGTCCGCTGTTCTGACGGCATGCGGAAACTCGCAACAAGCAAACAAAAAGGAGCGCCCGCCGGTTCCGGTACAGACAGCCGGCGTGGTTGCGAAAGACACGCCGCTTTTTATAGAGGCCATCGGCAACGTTATTGCGTACAACACCGTGGACGTGAAATCACGGGTGACCGGGGAGCTTGTCAAAACCTTCTTCAAGGAAGGGGACTTTCTGACAAAAGGGCAGCAGCTTTTTACCATCGATCAGGCCCCGTTCCAGGCCAAGGTGAAGGAAAGCGAGGCCAAGCTGAAGCAATCGAAAGTCCAGTTCGAGCACGCAAAGAGGGAGTTCTTGCGGTTCAAAGCCCTTTATAGCGAGAAAGCGGTAAGCCAGGAATTACTGGAGAATAAAGAAGTTGATATGAATTCGAAGCTGCATCAGGTCGAGCTGAATCAAGCGGAACTGGAAAGCGCTAGGCTCAACCTGGGCTATTGTTCAATTGAATCCCCTCTGGACGGTGAAGCCGGCGAGCGATACATAGACAATTTCAATATCGTCAATGCCAATCAGGACAAACTGGTCACAATCAAGCAAATACGCCCGATAAAGGTAAAATTTTCCGTTCCGGGAAAGTTTCTCGATCGCATAAGACAATACAGTTCAGGTGACCCGCTGGCGGTAGAAGCGCTCGTTCTCGGTAGCGACAAGCCGGAGACCGGCACCCTAACCATGATTGACAATGTCATCAACCTGAAAACGGGTATGATCACAATTGAAGGCACATTTCCAAACCCGGAAGCGCAGTTGTGGCCGGGCCAGTTTGTAAGAATAAAATTGAGGCTGACTGTCACGCAAAACGCAATCCTGGTTCAGCACAGAGCAGTCCTGGACGGACCGCAAGGGCGCTACGTGTGGCTGGTGCAACCGGATCAGACCGTGACCATGCAACCGGTGAAAATCGACAGAAGAAGCGGAGACATGGAAGTTGTGTCCGAGGGCTTGAAGGCGGGCGAAACCGTCGTGACGGACGGACAGCTCCTGTTAAGCCCCGGAGCGACGATCGTCACCAGAGAACAAATGGAAAAGATGAGAGGCAAGGCGCCTTCCGAGAAGGCTCCCCCGTCGGATAAACGCACGAATCGAGGGAAGGATAGTCAAGGATCATGACCGGCACCGAATTATTCATCCGACGCCCGGTCATGACGACCACCATTATGATCGCCATGATTTTCTTCGGCGTCATCGGTTATCTCAACCTTCCTGTGTCGGCCCTGCCTCAGGTGGATTTTCCTACCCTTTCCGTAAGAGCGGCTTTGCCTGGAGCCGACCCCGAAACCATGGCGTCGAGCGTCGCCACCCCGCTGGAGAAGCAGTTCTCGTCGATAGAAGGCCTCCGAACCATGAATTCGACGAGCAGCCAGGGGACTACCACCATCAATCTTCAATTCGAGCTTTCCCGGAAAATCGACGCTGCTGCCATGGATGTGCAGGCGGCCATATCAAAGGCGAGCGGACTTCTTCCACCAAATATGCCTAGCCCGCCAACTTTCAGCAAGGTAAACCCGGCTGAGAGGCCGATTTACTACATGGTCATGCACTCGGACGCCATGCCGTTGTACAAAGTGAATGAATACGCCGAGACATTCGTCTCCAATTCGCTTTCCCTGGTTCCGGGGGTGGCTCAGGTCCTCAATTACAGCCAACAGAAATTCACGGTGCGGGTATACATAAATCCGGATCTACTAGCTACCAAGCAAATAGGTATCAATGAAGTAAGAAACGCCATCGTTGCCCAAAACGTTAACCTTCCTTTGGGCACCCTGGATGGGCAATACCACACAAGAACACTGAAGGCTTCCGGGCAATTGATGGATGCCAAAGCTTACGAGCCGGTAATTGTTTCGTATGTGGAAGGCCAGCCGGTCAGATTAGACGAAGTCGCTACCGTTGAGAACAGCGTTTATGCGGACAAGATCTACTGCTATTACAACGGGAAAAAATGTGTAGCTCTGGCAGTTCAGCGGCAACCCGGATCAAATACCATAAACATCGTGGATGAAATCGAAAGGCTTATGCCCACGATACGAGCCTCGCTTCCACCCACGGTCCAGCTCGAAGTCGTGTACGACATGTCCCAATCCATTCGCGCGTCCGTGCACGATGTGAAGCTCACTCTTATTTTGGCAATCATACTGGTGATTGCCGTGGTCTTCGTGTTCCTGCGTAATGTCGCCGCTACATTCGTTGCCAGCATAGCAATTCCGTTGTCCATAGTGTTCACCTTTGCAATCATGTACATGTTCGGGTTTTCGCTGGACAACCTTTCTCTTATGGCCCTCGTGCTCTCGGTGGGCTTTGTCGTAGACGATGCGATTGTAGTCCTTGAGAATGTCGTCAGGCACCTGGAGATGGGCAAGAAGCCTTTTCAGGCCGCTGTGGACGGCGCCAGGCAGATTGTCTTCACTATCGTCTCGATGACGTCAAGTCTGGCCATCGTGTTCGTGCCGATAATGTTCATGGCAGGGATCTACGGCCGGGTTCTGAACGAGTTTGCCGTAACCATAACCGTCGCGATTATCATTTCAGGCGTTGTGGCCCTGATAGCGAGCCCTATGCTGAGCAGCCGTTTGCTGCGGCCTCAGACCAGGCTGGCCGAATCCGATCCCATATTCGGGGCCATGCTGAAGTTTTACAAGCGGACGCTCGGCCTGGCCGTGCATCACCGCGGGGCCACGATGTTGGTCTCGGTGTTCATTTTGGCAGCCAGCATTTACTTGTTTATGGTGTTGCCCAAGGGGTTTGTGCCGCCTGAGGACATGAACTATCTAATCGGCTTTTGTGTGAGCGGGCAGGGCATTTCACCGCAGGCTATGGAGCAGAAACTGCTGGAACTGGAACCTCTGGTGAAGTCCAATCCCAATGTGAGGTCGGTTCTAAACGTAGCGGGTTACCCTCAGCGCAATCAGGGTTTTACCATTGCCTTCCTCAATGATCGGCCTCCTCGCAAAGTTCAGGCTCAAAAGATAATGGCTGACCTGGCGCCTGTGGTGAACTCCGTGCCCGGATTGCTGGCCTTTTACACGGTGCCGCCTCTTATAGAAGTCAGCACCGAGATGTCGGCCAGTCCTTACCTGTTCATCATGCAGTCCGCGGACACCAGGACACTATTCAAAAATGCTCAGAAACTCAACTACGCCATGTATGGAATGCCTCAGCTAACAGGAGTCAATTCAAACCTTTACATAGACAACCCGGAAGCGTTTATAAACATTTACAGGGACAAAGCCAGCTCACTGGGTGTTACAGCGGAAGAAGTGGAACAAGCATTGTTTTCGGCCTACGGCGACCGGGAAATTTCCAACATTTACGGAACAACGGATACATACAAAGTTGTCTTGGAGATAGACAAAAAGTACCAGCGCTACGAGGACCAGCTTTCGTCGCTGTACTTGAAAAGCAATAGTGGTGAGATGATCCGACTCGACGTGTTAGCTGATGTGGCGCCTCATGTGGGGCCGCTCACAGTCAATCATTATGGCCAGTTGCCGTCTGTGACCATTTCATTCAATACGGCTGTCGGGCACTCCCTCGGCCAGGCCACGGAAGCTCTGCGTGCTTTGGCAGGGCAGATGCTCCCGGATTCGATAATGTACAAGTTCGGCGGAACTGCCGAGGCTTTCGAGGCGACGATGAAAAGCCTGACCGTGCTGCTAATTGTTGCCCTTCTTATCATCTACATGATTTTGGCTTGCTTGTATGAGAGCTTTCTGCACCCCCTGACCATAATCGCGGGACTGCCTTCGGCAGCTTTCGGAGGTTTGCTGACTCTGTGGCTGTTCGGCATGGAGCTGAATCTATACGGCTTTGTCGGGCTTTTCATGCTGATCGGCATTGTAAAGAAGAACGCCATCATGGTCGTTGACTTTGCTCTGGAAGCGGAGCGTGAAGGCAAAACGCCCCTTGAAGCCGCGGTGGAAGGCTCTCTGGTGCGATTCCGTCCGATAATGATGACCACCATAGCGGCCATTGCCGGCATGACGCCCATTGCCATCGGGTACGGGGCCGGCGGGGAATCCAGACAGCCCTTGGGTCTGGCGGTGGTCGGCGGGCTGTTGCTCTCGCAGGTGGTCACGCTCTACCTGACACCGGTGGTTTATTCTTACCTGGCCGGCTTCCAGGAATGGCTGGACAAGCGCGGAGCCAAAAAACGCGAGATTATGGGCATCCCGGATGACAGCGTCTAATAGTCACAAATGGCGGCCACGGCCCGCGTTACCATTGGGCTGCAATCCTTCTTGTAGGCGGGCTGTGCCCGCCGAAGCCTGTCGAGATGAGCCAAGAGCAGACGTGACCCCTTGATCCTACGTAATCTTAACTGTTTCACCACTGCTTTTCAACTTGGCATCCCTCTGGAAGGAGTTGTTGTCGTTATGGGATACGAGGATTTTTCAAAACAAACCAGGAACGGGAATAAAGCAGGGGAAAAGTCTGTTCACCGCAGAGATCACAGAGAAAATAATTTTCTCTTTCTTCCCTCCGCGTCCTCCGCGCTCTCCGCGGTAAGCCCCCGCGCTTTTGCACCATGAACCGGAGATTCTTCATGAAGACTCGACCAATTCTCGCCGTCACAAAGTGTTTGCTGGCTGTGATTCTGGTCTTGGCCTTTTTGCTCCTCGGTCATGGGTATCGCGCTGAATGGCCGGTTCCTTCGCCGTGGCAAACGGATCAGATGCGGTCCAAGGTTCATTACGATCCCGAGCTGACTGATCCGTTCTTCAAGTCAAATGAGTGGAGCTACCCATATGGCGGTCAATTTGTCGTCGACGGAATGTGGCCAGAGGGAAAGGACCTGCCTCGGCTGAAGCATACAGCCAAATGCATTTCTAACTCTTTCGGGGCCGAGCATAGGATGAGATTCTGTAAGGCCAGATTGCTTGATGTGAATACGATCGATCTCCTCATTCATGACTCTACACCATCGTTTTCCGACAAATTATACGTTCAGATTAGAAATGGAATATTTAGGTGTCAATATTCCACTTGGTACAAAGCTGTCACAATATATAACAATGCCGTCACGCAAGGTGACTTGATATGGACTACCAAGAAGCAGGAGTTGACTCTGGATAAGCGGGTCTATCGCAAAGGTGACACGATCAAGGGGAGAATCGTGTTTGAATGTGTGGAGGAGGCAACCCACCCCAAATGGATTGAAGAATATGGTAGAAATCCGAAAACTATCAAGGTCTATGGGGTATTCAAGACGATTGTTCAGTAAGCGGATGTGACGTTATTAGCAAGGTAGCTATTTCAATTCATGCTGAGCAGACGTATTTTGGCATTCAGTCCATAGGAGGTATAGGATGGCCAAACCACAAATAATCATGGAAGTGACTAACAAGAAGGTGGGCTACAGTTGGTTGTACAATTATCAGAGCTACAAGCTTTTCGGACCCCCGACACCGGAACGACCTACTGGGGGAGAGTTGGGATACCAACCGGACAAACAAAGGGGTCAAGTCTGCTCTTGGCTCATAGTGAGGCTCATCCGGCATTTGCGTACGTGTAGTTGAAAAATAAAAGAGGACATGCTTGATCCTTCCGGGGTTTGAAAAGTCTTGGAAGGAGGGCAAGGCATGTCCACTAGCCTACTGTACCACGCTTTGAACATCGTGGGATACC